>JAIFNC010000146.1:0-3784 GCA_020047935.1 Bacteroidota bacterium | reverse complement strand
ATTAATTTCAGTCAAGTTCCTATTATTCCGGAAGCAGTGGAGTATATTGAGCAAAAATGCATACCCGGCGGAACGGTACGTAATTGGAACAGTATAAACGAACATATTTCGGAAATTACTAAACAGCAACGCTTTATTTTGTGCGACCCGCAAACCAGCGGAGGACTCCTTATTGCAGTTGAACCCGATTCGGCAAAACTGGTTGAAGAAATGCTTCAAAAAAATAATTTGTACAGCAAACCTATTGGGCGACTTGTTGAAAAACAAGAAAAGTATATTCAGGTTATTTAAGTAATAAACAATACTAAATAGAATTGCCCGGTTTTTTTTCGGAATTCGTTATGAATAATTCTTAATAAACTTAAATATAGATATTTTCGAAAAGCAATTACATTTTTTTGACTAACACCGTGCTTCAGCACGGTGATAAGCATGCTCATAAGTCGGCTTTAGCCGAAAATTTCAATTAAGTTTTTGGCTAAAGTCGTGTGAATTATTCTTTACACAAAGGCATGTAGTTCGACAGGCTCACCAACCTTGCCGTTGTTAGTCAAAAGAGAAATTGTCCGGCTTTTATACATGTTAGCTAAATTTATTGATACCGAAATTAAATAAGTAATTCAATACAAAATTATAAATTATGAGCTTATTATTACTTTTTTCAACAGTTACCATAACCTTGGCGTTAGTTTTTTATTCGTGGGGTATTTGGGCAGAGCGAATTGCCAAATACCTTAAACCTTGGCATGTTAAAATGTTTTGGACAGGTTTTACTTTCGACGTAATAGGCACTACCGCCATGCATTTTATTGCTACTCAGCCGTTCAATTTGCTCGATTGGCACACGCTTACCGGGCAGTTGGCACTTTGGCTTATGCTGGCACATGCTATTTGGGCACAAAAAACCATAAAATCGGGTACCAACGAGCAACGCGTTAAATTTCATACCTACAGCATTGCCGTGTGGTTGGTTTGGTTAGTTCCGTATATTGGAGGTATGGTATTGGGCATGAGTTAAATAGCATCCGGAAACTGAATATCGCCCGACATTTTACCGCTCATTTCTTTAATGGTAAGTTCTAAAATAAGCACCTCGTTTATCGATTTTTCGTTAAAAGTAAACGATTGTTTAGCGTCGAATTGAGCCATTAAATATTTGAGCGCAATTAATTTATCGGCAAATGCGGTAACAATTTTAAATTCGCCATAGCCAATAATGGAAGCATATTGAGCGGTCCAACCACATGCTTTTTCGGCTGTAATAACTTGGTATCCATATTCTATTTCGAAACAAACATACGGATTGGCTTTTATAAGGTCTATTTTTTTGCCCGCTTTGGCCGAATGAATATATAATTTACCATTGTAGTAGCCATAATTAAGTGGTACAATATAAGGCGTATCGCGGACAGAAAATGCTATACGGCAAATATTGGCATGTTTCAGAATTTTTTCAAGAATGGTATTGTCTTTTATTTCGCGTTCGCTTCGTCGCATAGTTGTTGAATGAATTATTTTGGTTCAAAAGTAAATAATCCTATTGCAAATAAGCACGAACAGCTTCGGTAAATAATTTAATATCGAGTGGTTTTGCAAAATAAGCATCGCAACCTGCCTTAAAACATTCGGTTTTATGTTGTGGCATACCGTTGGCTGTTTGCACTATAATAGGAATATGACTTGCAAAAGATTTAATTTGAATGGTAGCTTCCAAACCATTCATGCCCGGCATTACAATGTCCATTAAAATAATATCTACTTTGTGTTTTTTAACAAACGAAACAGCATCAAGTCCATTTGTAACACCTACAATATTCGCATTGAATTGTGAAAGTATCTCATACAGTAGTAAATACGATATTGAATCGTCGTCAACTATAAGAATTGTTTTACCTGACATTTCAGAATTCGTTTTGGCTATGTAGGTTTAGATTTCCTAAACCGTACGTAAAGATACTACAAAAATTCGTTAGTTAAAAAACTATTTCCAATTATTATACCGGTAACAATAAAAAGCTACGTTCAATTGTAAAGAAATGATGAACGTAGCTTTTATTTACACGAATGCAAATTTTTATCGATATAAGCAAACGTATGAGCTTGCTTCGGCAACTTTTAGTTGAAATTTTTGGTTGGCTTCTACAATAAAAGTTTCGCCTGCTTTAAAGGTTTTCCATTCGGTTGCGCCGGGTAGCATTACTGTTAATGCACCTGCGGTTACGTTCATAAATTCTTTTTGCGAAGTTCCGAACTCATATTCGCCCGGTGCCATTACGCCTGCCGAAGCCGGTCCTTCGTTATTTTCAAAACCAAGCGACATTACTTTGCCGTCGAAATAAGTATTTACTTTAAACATAGGTTAGTTTTTGAAGTTTATTTTGTTTCATTATTTGTGCTTCAAAATTAATACTTATTTTATTTAAATCGAATGCTTATCGGAATTAATATTTATAAGTTTCGTTTGCCTAATTCAGTACCTATTTCCGAAGCCAAACAAACTTCAAAAACTGAATCGATGATGTTTTTCATTTCTTTTTCAGGAAAACTTATTTCATTGGCAACTTTCATTAAATCAGTACGTCTTGGGTTTCCAACGCCGGCAAATGAAGTAGCGTGTTGCCCGCCAAATCCCGTACTTTTTAACAAGTCGTAAGCCGGGCTTAGTTTCCAATTGCCTTTATTATATATAAAACTGAAGTTTTTTGCGTGGTCATCCATGTTTTCAATGCATGCATTAAACACCATCAGGCGAAGTAATTTTTCGGTTTCAAAGGTGTTTTTAGTTAGTAAATTGCAGGTTTTTGCCAACGAAACATAATCGAGCGAAGGATAACGAAAATCGGCATGTAATAAACCGGCTGCCGAATGTACATGAAATCGTTCGGTTTGAGTTCTGTCGAATAACTTGGTGCCAAAATACTTACCTTCAAAAAGCTTGGTTTCCGACATTTCTATGCCGCATTGGCGTGCTAAAACCGAATAAAAGTATTCTTGTTTTCCAATAGTTGCATTATCGGTTGATGAAGGAAATTTAACCATCCAAGCTTCCTTATTATGATTAACAATAACTTTTGGGCGTGCACCTCCCGAAGAACCTGTTTGTTCCAAAACGGATAAAATTGTGGGAATTTCAGCTTTTTCCGCTAAGATTTCGGCTATTTGTTGGGCTATCGTGTTTAAATCGCTTTGTTCGTTCGGAAAATTTAATTCGTGTGCAGGTAGCGAAATTCCGTTACTTGCCAAATAACGGTCGAGCAGCAAATTACCCCAGCCGTCGGGCATTGAATCGGCAAAAACGCCAAATAAGCCGTTGAACGGATTTCGTTTTGCAATAAAAACGCCAGTTTGCAATGGTAAGGCAAACGGTGAAATGGAAAAACCCGTTTTTAACCAATTGGTATCGTATTCAAATAGGCATAAACCATCAGTCCCAAATCTCTTTTTCGTCCTTTTATTGCTTTTGCTTTTAAATAAGCTTCAATACTTGCCGGTTTTGGCTTTGCAAATAGGGTTTCAAATTCTTCGCAAGCATCTAAAATTGCTGCTAATTTAAGCAAGTTAATTAACGATATTTGCGATGTTTGCTCGAAACGTTTAATGTTGGCAAGCGCAACCCCCGAACGCGCAGCAAGTTCGGCTTGGGTGTAGTTTTTTAACAACCGTATGTTTTTGAAATTATCCGAAATATGTTTCGCCAAATATTTGGGGTTATTTCGGTTTAAAAGCAATTCTATATCGTCCATTATATTAGCCCTTAAAGTTGAAAATTGAACTTAAAGACTAA
>JAIFNC010000084.1 GCA_020047935.1 Bacteroidota bacterium | reverse complement strand
GCGACCAATACAACGCCCCGGCGCACATTACGCAGGGTTCTAAGGTTACGTAAAGCGTACAATTTTTCAAATATTTACTTCCCAAAAACTGTGTAGCTGCTGTTATAGCTTGTATTTCGGCATGTGCGGTAGGGTCTTTTAGTTTTTCGGTAAGGTTATGCCCTTTAGCTATAATTCTGCCGTTGCAAACTATAATTGCACCCACCGGTATTTCGCCTTCGTCCATAGCCAATTGCGCTTCCATAAGTGCAAGTTTCATAAAATAAGCATGATCCATTGTCTTTCGTATTTTTTCAATAATTGAATTGAAACAAAGTTACATGCTTTTTCAACAAAAAATGCGAAGAATGCTAAATTAATCAAATTACGAAAACTCGATAAAAATACAATCGGTAATTAACCTTCATATTTTACTGACTATAAAAGGCATATTTATTACAATATGAAAGAAGTAAACTAATTTTTCTCATCTATACATTATAAAAACAACCCGATTTTATCATCTGCACATTATAAAATTGGGTTATTTTTCTTAACTACACATTATAAAATCAATTTAATAAACCCGCAAACCTATTTTAACAGCCACGAATGCTCGAATTTAAAGCGATTGTATTTCACTTCAAATCATACAATTCTTACTAAAATAGAGGATTCATAATAAAGCAAGACCTGACAGATTTTAAAAACCTGTCAGGTCTGAAAGTCAATTAATTATCAAAATATAAAAAATCGCGTTTTACGGTACTTACTATGTTTTTAATATTTTGCTCATTGCTTTTTTTGCAAATAAGCAGCACGTCGTCGGAGTCGGCAATAATATAATCGTCGAGGTCTTCGGCTACAACCAATTTATTTTTTGAAGCACTAATTACACAATTTGTTGAATTATAACTTATAAACGAACCTTTAATTACGGCATTGTTCTCTTGGTTTTTATCCGAATTTTCGTAAAGCGAGCCCCATGTACCCAAATCGGACCAGCCAAATGCGGTGCAATAAACGAATACATTGTCGGCTTTTTCCATAATACCTATATCAACCGAAATACTTCGACAAACCGCATACGTTTGTTCAATAAACGCTTCTTCTTCCTTAGTGTTCCAATGTATTTTACCTTGTGCAAAAAGCGCTTCTATGTCGGGTAAATAGCTTTTAAATGCCTCTTCAATGCTTCTCAACGTCCAAATAAAAATGCCGGCATTCCAATAAAACTCGCCGCTCTCAACCATTTTTACCGCCATTTCCAAGAGTGGTTTTTCGGTAAAAACTTTTACTTCTTTTATTTCCAGTTCGTTTTGTTCTGCTTGAATATAGCCGTAGCCTGTTTCGGGGCGAGTAGGAAACATGCCCAAGGTAAGTAAGGCGCGTTTTTCGCGTGTAAAGTTCAACCCTTTTGTAATTACATTTCTGAATTTTTCGGTATCAAGCACCAAATGGTCGGCAGGCGTAACAACAATATTTGCATTGGGGCAAATGCTTGCAATGCGGCTGTTGGCATAAGCAATGCACGGTGCGGTATTTCGTCGCGAAGGTTCTGCCAAAATATTGCCTGTCGGAATATCGGGCAGTTGTTCATGAACAAGTTCTTTATATTCGGCATTGGTTACAATAAAAAAGTTCTCGGGAGCAAATAACGGCTCAAAACGGTCGTAAGTCATTTGAATTAGGGTTCGACCGGTACCCAAAATATCTAAAAATTGCTTTGGTTTTTGCTGACGGCTAAGTGGCCAAAAACGGCTGCCTACGCCGCCTGCCATTATTATACAGTAATTTTCCGACTTCATTTATTAATCAATTTAATTGTTTACTGAACTTAAATACAAAATTGCTAATTTTACCGTTATAAAACAGTATTTTTGTTGAAAATAAATCGTTCGAATAAATTTTATTCTATGAATACGTTTTTTCACGCCGGCAGATATTATATACTTCTGACAAAAATATTTGCCAAACCGGAAAAATTTTCGGTATACAGAAAATTATTGTTGCGCGAAATTGATATGCTCATTATAAATTCGATAGGTATTATTGTACTGATTTCAATTTTTATGGGTGCAGCCATTACCTTGCAAACAGCCTACAATTTCGAAACTCCGTTTATTCCTAAATACTATATTGGCTTGGGTGCTCGCGATACCTTGTTGCTCGAATTTTCATCCACCATAGTAAGCCTTATTCTGGCAGGTCGTGTGGGTTCGAGCATAGCTTCCGAAATTGGAACCATGCGCGTAACCGAACAAATTGATGCCCTCGAAATTATGGGCGTTAATTCGGCTGCTTTTTTGGTTTTGCCAAAGGTGGTGGCAACCATGATTTTTAACCCGTTACTTAGCATTATAAGCATGTTTGTGGGACTAATTGGCGGATATTTGGCAGTGCTGCTTACCGGTATCATTTCAATGACCGACTATATTTACGGCATTCAATATGCTTTTATTCCATTTTATATAACTTATTCGCTTATAAAAATGGTGGTTTTTGCATTTCTGATTGCCACCGTTTCGGCATATCAAGGGTATTACACTTCGGGTGGTGCGTTGGAAGTAGGCAGGTCGAGCACCAAAGCGGTTGTGTACAGCAGTGTGCTTATTCTTCTGGCTAATATATTATTAACTCAATTGCTTTTGGCATGATAAGAGTAGAAAATGTTTCGAAAGCATTTGCAGGAAAACAAGTGCTAAATAATATTTCGGTTAATTTTGAACCGGGAAAAACCAACCTTATTATTGGGCAGAGCGGTTCGGGCAAAACCGTTTTGCTTAAATCGATTATTGGATTGCATTCGGTTGATTCGGGCAGTATTTTCTTTGGCGACCGCAATTTTACTACCATGAAGGTTAAAGATACCCGGCTTATAAGGCAAGAAATGGGCATGGTTTTTCAGGCAGGCGCACTGTTCGATTCATCGTCGGTGGTTGAAAACGTGATGTTCCCTATGGATATGTTTACCGATTGGACACCAAAAGAGAAACTTAAACGCGCCGAATTTTGCTTGGAACGGGTAAATTTGCACAAGGTAAACCATTTGTACCCTTCAGAAATAAGCGGCGGTATGCAAAAGCGAGTTGCCATAGCGCGAGCTATTGCTTTAAACCCAAAGTATTTATTTTGCGACGAACCCAATTCCGGACTCGACCCAAAAACCTCGATTCTGATTGATAATTTGATTCGCGAAATTACCCAAGAATATAACATTACCACCGTAATAAACACCCACGACATGAACTCGGTAATGGAAATTGGCGACACCATTGTGTTTTTATACAACGGTTACAAAGAGTGGGTTGGCAATAAGGATAATATTTTGAAAGTTGCCGAAGGACATGTGAGCGATTTTGTTTTTGCTACCCAACTAATGAAAAAGTTTAAACGAAGTTTGGACGGGAACAACGGTTAATTTTCAATTCTCAATGTTGAATTTTGAACGGCAAAGCCCTCACCGAAGGTAATGAGTAAATGACTAAATAATTTCCTTTGGTAAGGGCTACGCCGGCAGCATATCCTATTTTTCATAGTATTTTTCAATTCCGCCAAACCCTTTAATCAGTTTATTTTCTTGCGTTTTGTTAATAAAATTATTCAATCGTTTTTCAAATTCTTCAGGTCTTTGCCTTGCACTTTCAATGTAGGCTATTCTGATTCGTTTATACGATTCCGGAAAGCTTTGATAATTATCCCAAACAGTGGTATCCGATTTTAACTTCTCAATTATGTCTTTTGGAAAAATGAATTCTTGCTGAATTATTTTTAAAACATCCTTCCTGATTGAGTCGTGAATTAAGTTGTTTTCATTAAGCCATTTCAAGCGTTCTATATTTGGTTGTGAAAATGTCGAGTTTTTTCTTCGCTTGCAAAATCGTTGTATCGTAGTTTCGGCGTTTAACGATTTAACGGTGCTGTCAATCCACCCGAAACATAGCGCCTCTTCCACTGCGTCATTGTACAAGATTCGTTCTTTCCCGGTTTGCTTCAATGGGTATGCTAACCAAAGCTCATCTTCGACTTTTTTCACCTATGTAAAATTTTCAACCTGTTGGTAAAAATCGTTAATTAATGTACCACTTTGTTCCTTGAAATACCAATTTTCAAAATTTTTGCTCCGAATTCCGTTGTACACTATACTCCGAAATACTCACCTTCTCTTACTCCTTTATCTTCTCTAATCACATTACAGTCACATTAAATCTTCTCATTATCTCTATATCTATCTGCACCTTCTCTTACTCCTTCTCTTAATCATATATTTTCTCTAATCACATTACAGTCACATTAAATTTTCTCATTATCTCGATATCTATCTGCACCTTCTCTTACTCCTATATCTTCTCTAATCACATTGGGGGCAAATTAATCTTCTTATAATCTCTGTATATGTATTCTCCTATTCAATATGTTCAGGTATAATAAATCGTCATATTAGCTTTGTATTTTATGCCCAATATGGTAAATATTTTGTGTATTTATTTGCTTTATTTTCCGGATTATATTCTTTTATGAGATTTTCACTTTTAGTTGCTCCAATTATTCGTGAAACTGTGGAATAATTTTTTTCATCAATTGCAAATCGTTCTCGTAAAGATTGGTTCGTCATAAATTCTCCAGAAACGTATTTTAATGAACAGTGTTGATAACACGCTCTAATTTTATCAGTCAAGTCTAATTGTCTGAGTGTTTTTGGCGCATATAATATCACGTTTGTATAATTTCCATTATCAAGAAAATTTGGTGCCGGTAGTTGGTGAATTTCACATTCATTAATTACTTTATCTATTCCACTTCCACGTTCTTCGCATATATTTATTCTTCTCATAAAATAAGCAAGTTTTTCATTCCTTGATTGTGGTTTATGGTCGATAAAACGTTGAGTTTCAATTAATGGTTTTCCTGGATTTGAAATTTCTATTCTATCATCAAAAATTTCAATTGAAACACTTGTGCCGCTTACATGAAAATCTTGATGAATAATCGCATTAGCAACCAGCTCTCTAATTGCAAGTTTGGGATACACTTTTATTTGTTCTCTAAACGCTTTGCCTATTTCTTCATTGGTTGGTAATTGGTCATCAATATAATCAATAATTGCTGCAAAATCAATAGCATATCCCTTATTACTTGGATGTTCCTTTATTGTTGTTAAGCGATTTTTCCCTTTATAAAGAATTATGCGAATAGCCTTTCGACTAAGTTTTTCAAATTTATCTAATTCTCGGGCAAATAGGATTGCACCTAAATTAGTAACATCAAATGATTGAAGCTTTTTAATAATAAAATTCTCTTCTTCCATTTTTTGAATAATTATTTCCTTATCAAAGGGTTGTGGAAGTTTCAATAATTCATAATATTTTGCATAATCAAGTAATTCGAATAATTTATCGGTTGAAATATTGGAAATTGCAATTCCTTTTTCAAATTCAGTATTTTCGGAATTAGCCCAAATTTTGCGTTCAATCTCTGGAAATTCTTTTAACTCCCTTGTTATACTCCCAATGCGGATATAAGCTGTATGTGAAAATCTTACTGGGGTGTTTATAGTTGCTGGGATTGTGAAAATTGCAATATCTTTATTCTGATATTGAAAAAAGTATATTTGAAAATCAATTTTGGGTGATAATCTCTGTAATAACCAATGCTTTATTTCTTCATTTCCCTTTTTTGCTTTTAAAGGATTAAATGTTGTTCCAACAATGGTATGGTCATTGTCCTTAACACCATAGATTAAATAACCAAAGTCTTTATTTCTGTAACACGCAGCATTTGATAGAGCAGACAAATATTTACCTATCATCTCTATATCTGAATTATTTTCTTTGAATTCAATCCATTCACATTCATAAGTTATTTTAATTTGCTCCTCAAGAAGATTAGTTAATTCATTTTGTGTCATATTGCTACATTTCTATGTTTGTTTGGTTGCGTGTAACGAAAAATAATAGCCGTAGTTGCCGGATTTATAGCACTTTCGTTTCAATTTAGCACTTCGGTTCGTAAAAAGAACCAACGTTTCAAAATTGCACCAAAGCCGGCAATTATCGGCTATTATATGTTATAAGCATTTTATTTTCATTTAGTTATCTCGTTTTGAAATTTTCAATTGTAAATTTAATAAACTTTAATATCAAATTTTAATAATTTTTTTGGCAAATTATCATCTAAATTTGCGACATCTCCGTCATTCAATTCTATCAAATTCAAATCGTATTTTTTATAAATTTCTAATTTTTTCTTTTTACGTTCCAAGTATTTTTGATCATTTTCTAAACCCCAAAATTCAATATACACTTTACCTTTCGGTAAATAAAAATCAGTGTAAATTTCTTCTTCAACTGGTATTTTCTTTTCATATGCGTGAACTAAACCATATTCGTAAAGAGTGTCATCTATAATTACTTCCGCTCTTGACCTTACAAAATGTCCGTCTTTTGTTCTGTGTTTTGCTTCAAACTTGTCACGAAAATTTTCAGATTTATTATTTTCAGTTTGTATATTTGTTGTATTTTGTGTTTCGTTATTTTTAATTGGTTCATTTTCTGAACTATTCCCGTTTAAACTATTTAATAAGTTTTTATTTTGTAAAATATTTTCAGGCCACAAAACATAAGTTGCACCAGATGTTTCGTGTTCAAATTGTTTTCCGCCAATATTTTTTCCAAGTTTGGTAATTGTCCAACCCGAAATTGTTTTTTCAATAAATCCGATTTCTGATAAAATTAAATTTATTCGTTGTGATGAAATATTAAAATGTTTTCCTAACGCTGTTGAATTTAATAAATTAGGTTTGTTCTGATTTTGTTTCTCATCAAAACTCAAATTTTCAGGCCAAACAATAAATTCTCCAAATTTTTGACTTGTTCTTGTTTGCCCACCCTTCTGTTTCCCTTTTTCTGTTAAAATCCATTTGTCATTAACTCGGTCTATCCAATCAAGTGATTTTAATTTAGCAAACATATCGTTTACTGGCATATTAAATTCTTTTGCTAAATTTGTTGTTGAAATAAATTCCATAATTTAATATTAACAATTCCTGTAACCCCAACACTCCAGTGGGGGTTATTTCTTGATATAGTATGCACCATTTCCTTGAAAAATGCATAAAATATACTGTTGTAAAAATAGCAAATGTTTTTGTAAAAGCAAAAAAATTGAGCGATGAGCTATAAACAATGAATGATGAGTAAAAAAATCGGTGATTATCTGTCCAGTCGGTGTAATCTGTGTTCAAAGATGCATAGGTTGGTTCGTATTCAGAATACACCGATAATTGAGTAAAAACAACAATGTCTAAAAATGATTGTAAAATATTACAATAACAATATTTAAGTATATTTTTAAATACCTTAATCGCAATAATTAATACTATACTACACAATATTAAATCTTAAAATTGAATTTATATGTTCATAAAATGCTTTATGCTAAATAAAATTACGAGATAATGAACAAAAACAATTTCCTAACGAACAAAATAGTCTTGATAATGAACAAAAACAACTTTCTAACGAACAAAATAGTTTTGCTAATGAACAAAAACAACTTTCTAACGAACAAAATGGTTTTGATAATGAACAAAAACAATTTTCTAACGAACAAAATGGTATTGATAGTGAACAAAAACAATTTTCTAACGAACAAAATGGTTTTGATAATGAACAAAAACAATTTTCTAACGAACAAAATGG
>JAIFNC010000053.1 GCA_020047935.1 Bacteroidota bacterium | reverse complement strand
TAAATCATTTCCTGACCGGCAAAATCGCCGGCTTTACCTTTGCCTTCGGCATCGGCACCATAACGGTTCAAAAATACGGCATATTGCAGGTTCGTAACTTCGTAGCGGCTCATTTCGAAACTACTTAGTGTTACTTTGTGTATTGGTTTTTCATCGTCGCCGCCATCTTCGCTTCCCATCATAAAACTGCCGCCCTGCACCATAACCATACCGTGTGTTGGGTTTAAAGCGGAAGCAATTAAGATAGTTAAGCGCCCATTGGGGTTTAATTTAAGGGCTTTTAGTATTTCTTGCTCGGCTTGGTCGTACTTTTGGGTGTTTAGCAATTGCAAGGCGTTTTGCTGGTACTTTTGGCAAGCTTCGGCATTGGCTATGGCTTGCAAAATATTGGCACCTTGGGGCAAGTTGGGGGCGTTTTTGGCTAAGTTGTAGTTTTTTAGCGCATCGGTATATTCGCCCAAGGCATAAAACTTATCGCCTTCGGTTCTAAAATGGCGGTAAATATCTTCTACATTGTCGGGCAAAAATGCTTTAAGCAGTTGATTGGCTTTTTCGTACAGGCTTTGTGCTATGTTTTTGGCACTGTCGGCGGCGGCTTTTTCTTGCTTGAGTTCTTCTTGCTGTTTTTCGAGTTTTAGGTTCGCAATTTCGGTTTGGTTATATAAGCGGTCGGCTTTTTCGCGTTCGGTGTCGGCAATTTCTGTTTGTATATTGGCTTGGTACATTTGCCACAAGGCAAAGCCGCTTAAGCCTATGGCAAAAATAAGTGCGGCAAATACAATGGCTAAGCGGCGGCGGTCTTTGCGGCGTTTTTCTTTAAGCAGCAAAATTTCGGCAGCTCGTTCGGCTTGTGCTCGGGCTTCTTCTTCGGCGGTTTCACGTTCTTTTTTGGCTTCGAGCACGGGCGCTACCAAGGTGTCGTGGCTAAGTTCGTAGCTTATGCCGCCTACGGTATTGGGTTCGCTGCGCAGCAGGTGGTGCTCGTCGTGCAGGTATTTTAGCAGTGCGGTGCTCATGCCGTCTTGTTTCAGAATTACCGCGTCGGGCAGGTTTACCCGGTTGCCGTCTACTATCAGTTGGTTTTCGATAAGTATGCGCGCGGCAAGGCGGCCTTTTGGGTCGGCAATTTTGCCTATCAGGTTTTCGTAATGGTTACGGAACACGCTTTTTAAATCGCCAAAATGTTGGGGCAGCAGGTTTATATCGGGCGTGTTTTGCTCAATAATGTACTGCTCGGCAAACTGGCAAATGGTTTGCAACTGGAATGTTTCAATGGTTTGAGTGTTGTTCTCGGTCAGGTAATCGAGTATAAGGCTTACGGTTTGGGGTGCAAAACCAAAGCTTTTGCTCAAAAAACTGCCGTCGGCTTTTGCGGGCAACACCAGAGCATCTTCGGCACGTTTGCGGTCGAGGGCTTGCAGTTCGTAGTAGTTTTTCAGAATATCGGGCAGGTAGTCGTTTAGTTGGTTAAGCAAGCTCATGCGGTCGCTGCGTATCGAGAAAATTACTTTTACTTCGGGTTGCTTATAAAGCAGTTCCAACTGGGTGTCGGTAAAAAAGTGCTCGTTTTCTTTTAACTGTTCCGTAATAGTTTTGCGAATATCGGCAGGTATTTTGGCATACAGCAGTTCGGCAAGTTGCATTTTAAAGTCGAGTATTTGCTCGCGGGTGTAGGTAAACAGCTCTTCGAACTGGTCAAAAACCAATAAAAACGCAGTGTTGGCGGTTTGGGCATCGGTTTGCAGTTTTTTAAGTCGCAACCACAGAGTTTCGCGGTTGGCGGCAAGCTTGTTAATAAGCGTATTGTCGGCGGTGGTTTGCGGCAAACGGTGCAGGCAGTTGGCTATAGGTGCCAAACTTTCGGCGGTTTTGGCACCAAAACGAATAAACACGGGCACATAATCGGTTTCGGTTTTAATACGCGGAATAACGCCGGCATTAAGCAGCGAGCTTTTTCCCAAGCCCGATTTGGCGTACAGCAGCGTAAGCTTATCAATCATTATGCGTTTGAAAAGCTTGTCGGTATCGGTATCGCGACCAAAAAATATGTGTTTTTCGTTTTCGGCAAAAGGCTTTACGCCGGGGTAGCGGTAAGTAATGGTATTTTCCATGGTGTCGGCGTATTACAAGGTTTTTAGTTCGGTTTCGTACTTGGCAATTTGTTCTTTCACACGGTCTATTTCGTCTTCCATTTTCATAATGGTTCGGGGGTCGCTTTCCAAGCCGAGTTTACGTTCCAAATCTTCGAGCAGTTTGTATTCGCGTTCCAGTTGGTTTTTAAGTTGTTGGGCGCGGTTGTCTTTTAAATCGCCCAGCATTTGTTGTCCGAAATTGGCGGCAGGTTTGCGCAAAATATCCAGTTTTTGGCAGCGTTGGTGCAGGTCGTTTACAAAATCGGCTACATTGTTGGGTACAAATTCAATTTTGAAATGCTTTACGCACAAGGTAGCCAAATCGGGTCGCATTTTAATGTTCGATGCAAAACGGTTGAATTTATATTTTTCGTCTTGCAAACCCAGCAAACTAAGCAGCAGTTGAATGTACCATTTATCGAACTCGAAACCCAAGAAAATGTAATTGAATGCCGATTCGAGGGCAGAACGCAGTTCGAGCGGAATTTCGACATTGCCCATTTGCGCCTTAAAATAATGGAACAAATCGTCGTGGGTAAGCACCATGCTGTCGGGGTCGGTTACGGCACCAAAAAGGTTGTAAATAAGCGGAATGTCTTTGGTTGGTGCATCGGCAATATCTTTTTTGGTTTTGTGGTCGTAGTATTCAAAAGCGAACGGAAAACCTTTGTTTTTAAGCACATTGCACAAAAACACATCGGGGTTAAGCGACACCACCACATGAAACGGAATGTCGGCAATTTTATCCATAAGGTCGTTGTGGGTACTTTGTTCGAAAAACTCCGAAATTTGGAAAAATATGCGTGTTTTGGCTTGCGGCGAGGCAAACAGGAAAAAACCGTCGCTTTCGTTGTATGCCAAAATTTTGTCGGGATTATCGGCAGCCATTTTCCTGAAAAAATCGCGTTGCAGGGTTTGTCCGTTGGCACCGGTAAAAATTTCGGGGCCTAAAAAAAGTACGCATTTTTGGCGTTGAATGGTTTTAATAATAAAATCCCAATCAACGGGGGTGGTTTGTACGTTTGTTTCGTTATGCATGGTGTTTGGTTTTTTCTGTTTTCAATCCGACAAGGGTATTCAACCCGTCAAGGGTTTTGAACTCTTGACGGGTTTGTCTGTACGGTTACTTACAATTTATTATATTCATTTTCAGTCCAACACCAGCTTAGCTTCGTAGTCGTCGAGCAGTTTGTATAGCATTTCGAGGCGTTTGTAAATTGATTTTTTGCGGAAATCGGTTAGTTGGCTCAAATCGGCTTTTATGCGTTCTTTGAGCAACTCTTTTGTCGGTGCATTGCTTTTCGGTATGGTGTTTCCCAACAAATTTTCGATTGCCGCAATAAGCACTTCAAAATTATTATTTTTGTGCATGTCGGGTGTTAGCGTGTTCATTTGCTGTAGCATGGCAGTGCCGGCGTAGTTGTCCATGGTTTTAATTTTGGCATTTAGTGCGGCAATTTCTTTGTCCCAGTAGGTTATGTAATCAATACGGTCGGTTTCGCGGTAAATTTTGGCATCGGCAAGTACAATCGGAAAAATACGTTTCCACGTATCTTTGTTGCGGTGTATTTCGAGCATTTCGAACATGCAGTTTTCCGATTTCAGGTATTTATCCGAAATTACGACCACCACCGCACTGCCGGCACCAATTTGCTGCATAAAGTCTTTTATGTTGCCTTTATAGCCCAAATCTATTTTATCGCGAATAACACGGTAGTTTTTTGCCGCCAAAACCGGATAAATGTTGTCGATAATTGCTTCGCTTTCGCCACCCCAAGCGTAGGATATGAATATTTCGGAATTGCTCATCACGTATTATTTATTTTGAATTTCAGCATGTAAAATAAAAAGATAAATATATGAAAACAAATAAACAAAAGAATAATATTCGAAAAAAAAGATTATAAACTTATTTTCTATTACGCTGCAAGTTACTCATACAAGCCGACTATTCTGGGTTGCGGCAAACAGATGTAAGTAATGATAGATAAAAATTAAAGTTAATCGTACTTTTGGGAGTAAGATTTTCTCCCAAAACAAGCTTCTGAATGCATTTTCTCTTGTAAAGCAATGCAAATCAAACTTTAGGGATTGAGTTTTGAGTAAAATTGTTGTTGAATAAACAGTGACTCCGAAGGGACTCGAACCCCTAACCAACAGGGCCGAAACCTGTCATTCTATCCATTGAACTACGGAGCCGGTTGAGGCTGCAAAAGTAGTTAATATTGTCAGTAAAACAAATTTTTGGTGCAAAAAAAAATATTCTTTGTCCAATTTGTAGGGGGCTGCAATTATTCAATTTTCGGGTTTTTTGGCAGCCTAAAAACAACTTGAATGACAAATAGGCAGGTTATTCGTTTTTGCTCGCTTTTTGTATATTTTCATAGCGTGCTGGAAAAAAAACGCATTTCACTGCGACTTTTCAACATAAAAAATTAATTTTGCGCTTCAAATTAAAATACGATGTGTCATGGGAGTTTTTGATAGTTTAATGGGAAAGTTCTTCGGAAAAAAATCCGACCGCGATATAAAGGCTGTAATGCCGATTTTCGAATTGGTAAAAATAGAATATACTAAAATACAGAACGTTAGCAACGATAAATTACGCGAAATTTCGGCTTCGCTCAAAAACCAAATTCGTACAGCTATTGCTGCCGACCTCGAAAAAATTGCTCATCTTCGAAGCAATATCGAAAAAGATTTAATTCCGTTTGACCAACGCGAAAGTGTTTTTATTGAAATAGATACACTCGAAAAATCGGTTGATGAAACCATAAAAACCAAGCTCGACGAAATTTTGCCTACCGCTTTTGCCATAGTGCGCGAAACAGCCCGAAGGTTTAAAGAAAACGAAAGCATTGATGTAACTGCCAACGACAACGACCGCAACATTGCCGCTACGCGTTCAAGTGTCGAAATTTTAGGTTCTTCGGCGGTTTGGAAAAACCAATGGATGGCCGGTGGCAACATTATTACCTGGGATATGTTGCATTATGATGTGCAGCTTATTGGGGGAGTTGTGTTGCACCAAGGCCGAATTGCCGAAATGGGAACAGGCGAAGGTAAAACTTTGGTGGCCACCTTGCCGGTGTTTCTCAATGCATTGGCGGGTAGAGGTGTACATATTGTAACCGTAAACGATTACCTTGCCAAACGCGATGCCGAGTGGATGGGACCGATTTTCGAATTTCATGGCTTAACCGTCGATTGTATCGATAAGCATCAGCCAAACTCCGATGCACGACGTAATGCTTACCTTGCCGATATTACCTACGGAACAAACAACGAATTTGGTTTCGACTACCTGCGCGACAATATGGCAGTTCGACCCGAAGATATGGTGCAACGTCCGCACAACTACAGCATTGTGGATGAGGTAGACTCGGTACTTATTGACGATGCGCGTACTCCGCTTATTATTTCCGGCCCTATTCCGCGCGGCGACAAACAGCTTTTTGAAGAAATGTTGCCCAAAGTAGTTCGGTTGGTTGAAGAGCAACGTAAATTCACTTCGCAATTGCTTATTGATGCAAAAAAATTGCTTGCCGACCCAAAAAATGAAAAAGGGGCTATTTATTTGTTGCGTGCACACAAAGGTATGCCCAAAAACAAAGCGCTTATTAAGTATTTGAGCGAGTCGGGTATGAAAGCCCTTCTGCATAAAACAGAAGATATTTATTTAGGCGAAAATGCCAAACGAATGCCCGAAATAACCGACGATTTGTTTTTTGTTATCGACGAAAAACATAATTCGGTAGAAATGACCGACAAAGGTATCGACCTGATAACCGGCGCTTCCGACGATAAAAAATTCTTCATTCTGCCGGATATTGGCAGCGAAATTGCCGAATTGGAAAAATCAGCGCTTTCGGCACATGATAAACTGAATAAAAAAGACCAATTATATGCCGATTATGCCGTAAAATCGGAACGTATTCATACCATAAACCAATTGCTTAAAGCCTATACGGTTTTCGAAAAAGATGTTGAATATGTGGTAATTGATAACAAAGTTAAAATTGTCGATGAGCAAACCGGTCGTATTATGGAAGGCAGAAGGTATTCCGACGGTCTGCACCAAGCTATTGAGGCGAAAGAAAATGTGAAAGTTGAGGCAGCAACCCAGACTTTTGCAACCATTACACTTCAAAACTATTTTAGAATGTATAAAAAGCTTGCCGGTATGACGGGTACCGCCGAAACCGAAGCAGGCGAATTATGGGATATTTATAAACTCGACGTGGTAGTTGCGCCTACCAATAAACCTATTTCGCGAAAAGACCACCACGATTTGGTTTACAAAACCAAGCGCGAAAAATACAATGCAGTAATTGAAGAAATTGATGCATTGACAAAAGCCGGTCGTCCGATATTGGTTGGTACCACCTCGGTTGAAATTTCGGAATTGCTTTCGCGAATGCTCAAAATGCGCGGTATTAAACATAATGTACTTAACGCTAAATTACATGCTCGCGAGGCCGACATTGTAGCCGATGCCGGTAAAACAAGTACCGTTACCATTGCCACCAACATGGCGGGTAGGGGTACCGACATTAAACTGAGCAAGGAAGTGAAAGAAGCCGGCGGTTTGGCTATTATTGGTACCGAGCGCCACGAATCGCGCCGTGTCGACAGGCAGTTGCGCGGTCGGTCGGGTCGTCAGGGCGACCCCGGTTCGTCGCAGTTTTTTGTTTCGTTGGAAGACAATTTAATGCGCTTATTCGGTTCGGAAAAAATTGCTCGCATTATGGACCGCCTTGGTTTGGAAGAAGGCGAGGTTATTCAGCATTCAATGATTTCGAATTCTATTGAACGTGCGCAGAAAAAAGTGGAAGAGAACAACTTTGGTATTCGTAAGCGCTTGCTGGAGTACGACGACGTTATGAATTCGCAACGCGAAGTTATTTACAAACGCCGCCGACATGCCTTATATGGCGAACGCTTGGGAGTTGACATTGCCAACATGATGTACGA
>JAIFNC010000240.1 GCA_020047935.1 Bacteroidota bacterium | reverse complement strand
GAACCCATTGTAAACCAATTTATCGAGCGTATGAACGAGCCTTTGTTAAGCAAGCAAAACGGCAAATTTGGCTATACCGATATGTTTGGAAATGAAGTTATTCCGTTCGTATATACCGATGCCGATTGGTTTACCGGCTTGTTTGCCAAAGTAACTATAAACAATATGAAAGGGCTTATAAATACCGACAATACCTTAGCTATACCGATAATTTACGACGAAATAACCGAAATTGCAGAAGGCGCAAGTTACAAAGTTAAACGCGGAGGCAAAGAATTTGAAGTAGATACGTACGGAAATTTAGCCACCCCCACAGCCGTAACTGCCAACGATTACGGTAAAGTAGGTTATATTTGGCAAGGCAGACCGTTTATTGATTGTAAATTCGATTTTGTAACCGAATTTTTGCGCGGTTTTGCCTTGGTAAACCTTGGCGGAATCCAACAACCCGACGGCAACATACAAGGCGGCAAATGGGGTGTTATTTCGTACGCCGGCGATTATATTATTGAACCTACTTACGACGAATTGGCATTTTTTACCAACGGCATTATTCGAGCCAAAAACAACCAAGGCTGGGGACTTATCAATTTGCAAAACGAAATAGTTTTGCCCTTCGAATACACTGAAATTTCAGCCGTTGGCGATAGTTTTGGTACGGCAAAAAAGAACGAAGTTGAATTTACCATTAATAAATTCGGCAAAATAGTCGAAAGGTAGCTATTTCGAAGCTTTGCCGGCATCGGGGCAAGGAACTTTAATGGTTTTAAGTTTGCCTTTTTTGTTAACTGTCAGTTTTACGCAAAAGCCGGTTTCGGTTTTCATAATAATGCCGGTTCCGGGCGAGTCGATGTAAAGGTCGCCGCCCGTAACCTGCACTTTTGCTTTGGGGTTTTGGTTATTTACACCCACATTGCCGGTGCCGGTTACCGTAAACTGGGGTTTTTCAACTTCTGTCCACATAAATGTTTGCGGATTACGCAGGTATAAATTATACACTCCGCCGCCGTTTCGGTAGCCAAATTCGGTTATACCCAAATCGACAAATCGGTTGGGGTACATTTGCTCCAATACGCCAAATCGGGTGCGTATATTGTCGGTTGAATCAATTTGCCCGGGTGAGCTTAATACAAACCGCGCCACATCAATTTCGCCTTTGCGTTTTAGCTCTTTGCTTACAAAAAGTGCCGCCTTGCCGGTGCTGTTGGTAAGTTTGCCAATGCTCAAACTGCCGGGATAATTCAAGTATTCGTTGTATTTTTGCCACAACGAGCCTATAACCGTATCGGGCGTAAGTTGGGTAGTTGCCTGCAAAAGCTTTTGCCGGTGTATTCGCCCAAGCGAATCGGGCTGTGCCCAAACACTTGAACTGCAAATAATAAGGCATAAAATTAATACTATGCTGTCTTTTTTCATGGTTTCGAAGTGGAAATTCAATTAATAAACCTTCAACAAATAAATAAACGTATTTTCAATAAAAAAAATATAAAAGCTAAATCTAAATTTTAACACGAAGCTAAGTAAATAATTTCATAAATTTACCGGCTATTCTTTCAAAAAAAACAACTATTTAAAATGCTAATAATAAAGCAAATCTAAACTATAAATGAAATTTACCGGTTCACTTAAAAACATATTTTTGCATTATTATACCAAAATAAGCAACGAAACACTCATTTATTTGCTTAGTTTCGGTTTGGGTATTGTAGCCGGGATTGCGGCTATAGTGCTAAAATATTCGGTGCATTTTATTCGGAATTTGCTCGAATTTGGTTTTACTAAAGAATACGCCAATATTTTATACTTGGTATATCCTACCGTCGGAATACTGATTACTCTGCTGTTTATCAAATACATATTGCGCCGTAAAATTGGCGACGGCATACCCGGTTTGTTATTTGCCATTAGTCAGAATGGCGGAATAATTAAGAAATACCACATGTTTTCGTCTATTGTAGCCAGTGCGTTTACGGTAGGTTTTGGCGGTTCGGTTGGGTTGGAAGGCCCGACGGTTGCTACCGGCGGTGCCATTGGCTCGAATGTGGGTCGAATTTTCAAACTAAATTATAAGCAACGAATTTTATTGCTCGGAAGTGCCGGTGCCGGTGCCATGGCGGCAATTTTTAAAGCTCCCATTGCGGCGGTGGTTTTTGCGTTGGAAGTTATTATGCTCGACCTTACCATGGCTTCGTTGGTGCCGCTGTTAATTACCACCACCACGGCTGCTTTAACTTCGTATTTCTTTCTGGGACAGGATGTTATTTACCCTTTCGAATTGGTCGAAAAGTTTAATCTGTCGCGTGTACCATACTACACAATTTTAGGAATTGCAGCAGGCTTGCTTTCGGTTTATTTCACCAAAGTTTTTATGTATACCGATTCGTTTTTCGAAAAAATAAAAAATATCTGGGTTCGGTTACTGATTGGCGGACTAAGTTTGGGCTTGCTAATTTACTTGTTTCCTGCATTGTACGGCGAAGGGTACGAAGTAATAAACTCAGCAATTCAAGGGAATTGGGAATTTTTGTTTAACCGAAGTTTGTTCTACGGTTTGCACGATAATGTTTGGGTTATCATTTCCTTGTTTTCCGGGCTTATTTTGCTTAAAGTGGTAGCATCGTCGGTTACGTTGGGCGCGGGCGGAATAGGCGGAATATTTGCTCCTTCGCTGTTTATAGGTGCAAATTTGGGTTTGTTGCTGGCATTTATTCTTAACCATTTGGGGGTTGAAAACGTTCCGTACGCCAATTTTGCTGTGGTTGGAATGGGTGCCATGATTGCCGGAATTTTGCATGCTCCGCTTACCGCTATTTTCTTAATCGGCGATTTAACAGGAGGTTACGGTTTGTTTCTTCCGCTCATGATAACTTCAACCTTGTCCTATGCAACGGCGCGTATTTTTATGCCGCATTCGGTGTATACCATACAGTTGGCTGCCAAAAAGCAACTTATAACGCACCATAAAGACCAAGCAGCCCTAACTTTAATGAAAGTGGAGCAACTGCTCGAAACGAATTTTAAAACCGTGAAAAAAACCGATACCTTGGGGCAATTGGTAAAAACTATTTCGGAATCGCAACGCAATATTTTCCCGGTGCTCGATTCCGAAGGACAATTGGATGGATTGGTGATTTTGGACGATATTCGAACCATTATGTTTCAGCACGAATTATATAACATAACCTATGTAAGCGATTTAATGATAATGCCTGCCGATTATGTAACTCCCGAAGATTCGATGGAAGATGTGGCTAAGAAAATTCAGAAAACCGGGCGGTTTAACATGGTGGTGCTAAAAGACGGCAAGTATTTGGGTTTTGTGTCGCGTGCCAATGTTTTTTCGGAGTATCGCAAATTAGTTAAAGATTTCTCCGACCATTAAAAAGTTAATATTTTATAATTATGAATACTTCACAAGCATTTATTGAACTGGTTCGAAAACGAACCTCGATACGAAAATACAGCGACCAAAGTTTTGAAGCACAAGAATTTAAAGAAATTTTAAATTTATTTAAAGAACTCGAAACCGGGCTGTTTGGTTCGAAAATACGGTATAAACTGATTTCGAATTTAGACGAACAAGCCGAAACCCGTTTCGGAACCTACGGATTTATTAGCGGAGCGCAATATTATATTGCCGGCGCAGTAAACCAAAACCCGATGGCATTTATCGATTTTGGTTACAATACCGAAAAACTGATTTTAGCATTAACCGGCTTAAATTTAGGCACTTGCTGGTTGGGTGGCACTTTTTCGCGCGGTCAGTTTGCCGAAGAAATTAATTTACAAGAAAATGAACTTTTGCCGTGCATTACTCCGGTTGGTTATGCAACCGAAAGTCGCGGTTTAAGGGAAAAACTGATTCGATTTGGTGCAAAATCCGATACTCGGTTACCGTTCGAAACCTTGTTTTTAAATACCGAAACCAATACAATTTCGGACGATTTTATACAAATGCTTGAATGCGTTCGTATGGCTCCATCGGCATCGAACAAGCAACCTTGGCGTTTAGTTGTAACCGACAACCAATTTGGTTTCTATTTGAAACGAACCGCCGGATACGGAAAATTTACTCCGGGCAATGATTTGCAGCAGGTAGATATGGGTATTGCATTGGCACATTTTACCGGGGCTGCCGAAGCATTCGGCTATACATTTACTATAAGCAATGGCTCGAACATGGAAATATTACCCGAAATGGAAGCAGTTGCCGAAGTTGTATTAAGCAAGTAGCATTGAATTAAGCAGTTTTATTACGTTGGCTTCAATTCGAATTATATTTGTAAAATCTGACATAATCTACATACATAATTGCAGGAAATGGGGTGTTGGCATCGGGAGATGGTGGCCAACCCCCAATAGCAAAATTTAATAGCAATGCATAATTATTATGTAATTCATACGCGCCATTTATATGGTCTGAAATATCTAACGACGCATATTGTATATCATCAACAAACCATTTTATTGTAATGAGCAAGGATTATTATAGGGTATTTTTTCCTATTATTCGTTCATTTTCCTTTTACAGAACTGTGTCCAACTTTCGTTGCTTGGGTGCGCATAAATAATTGGATTTTTACCATAGTACGTAATGTTTTTTACTCCTACTTCATCGGCTCTCTTTTTTAATTCTCTTGCGTGAAAAGCGTGATGCGAAGCTACTTCCGGCGCAGCGTAAGGGTGCACAACGTCTCTAAGCGTATTATTTATCCAAATTTCAGGGTCGTCAGCCGACATTAACGATAACATATCAACCGCTGCTCTATAAGCATCAATAGTAGCCGATTCGTATTGTTCAATGGAGGATACTCCGTATATTTTTCGTATATTACCTATTTCATTAGCCAACATTTCTGCCCAATTGAGCTTGTAATCAACAAACACATCCTTAACCCATCGGTCTTCCATATTATAACTCGCTTGAGTTTCGCGTGCTACTACGCCTTTTACTCTGCTTGATTCTCTTAAAACAGGGTCTGTGTTTTGTGCATCAGCAAAATCATTATTAAAAGCTATCCAAAGCGAAGTGCCTGCACCTGCCGAATTACCTGCCAAAATGATTTTATTTTTGTCAATATTGAAATCAGCGGCTCTGTGCCTAATATACTGCAAAGCCCTTCTTACATCGGCCATCGATTTTTTAATTCCCTCTGTTTCTATGGTCGGGCTTAATAGGGTGTAGCGAATGGTGGCCACAGCAATGTTATTTTGAAGCAAAAATCGAATATCAGCCGGAAAATCCCAAGCCCCACCCGACTGAACAGCATACACAAAATCCTTGTCGCCACTCGTAAATCCGCCACCGTGCACGTATAGTACTAAGCCTGTGGGCACGTTAGTGGTAGGTAACCAAATATCGAACTGTGTTCTGTCTTTCTTATCATAAGCAATATCTTTCGCAAATTTTGCATTCACGCCCGTCAAGTCAAAAGGCGAGTTTGAATAAGTAATATTCGAACTTGGGGTTATTGGGTTATCATCATTTTTACCACAACCAAATGCAAACAAAACAAGGAATAAGAAAGTAATTCGTATTTTTATGTAAGTTTTCATGTTGTTTTAGTTTTTTAAAATTATCTACAACTTAAAGTACTCACAATCAGCTTTCTACTAAAATATTAAATAAAAAGCATAATTCCGATCGTATAAAAATACAGTTATTATTTCTGAAAAGCAAAAAACCCTTTAGCAATTTTACTTGCCAAAGGGTTTTTTATTTCAACAAAAAAATTGTTCTTATTCAATCAACGACACGCTTCGTTTTACGAATTTGGTTAAGGCTTCGCCTTTCAACATTCCATTGGCAAGCAATGCCAAATCAATCAGTTGTTTAACCAAGTTGTTTTCAGTTCCAAAAGTTTTCAATACCTCGTCGCGTTTCTTTTCCAAATCGGCAATTTTGGCATCTGTTTCTTTCATTTTGTCTTTTTCTTCTTGGGCAACTTCGTCGTCTTTTTTATCCTTTTTCAAGGCTTCCAAGGCTTCGCGGTCGGCTTCAAATTTTGCAATTTCGGCATCTACCTCGCTCAATTTGCCTTTGGTTGCTGTTTCTTGTTCGCTTAGCAAACGAGTTACCAAACTATGGTTCGAATTTACTACCAAATTGTAGCTGTCCGGCATTTCGCCGTAAAAACTCATTTGCCCACCGCCCATTTTTGCCATATCTTTCATACGGCGCATAAATTCGCTTTGGGTTATAATTACCGGATTGTCGTTTTCGCTCAATGCCTCGAAACTTACATGGAAATGCCCGTTTTTAGGAACTTGGCTTTCAAAAACAGGAGTCAAATTTTTCTCTTGTTCGGCAGTTAGTTTTGCTTCAAACGCATCGTCTTTTTTAATCAGTTTTTCAGCCACATCGCTATCAACACGGGTAAACGAAAGATTTGCGTTCTTTTGTTCCATTTGGTTTATAAAGTGGGCATCCAACTGTCCGTTCATAAGCAACACATCGTAGCCTTTAGCTTGAGCACGTTCAACAAAACTGTGCTGTTCAACGGCATCGTGGGTGTAAAGCAATACTACTTTGCTGTCGTTATTGGTTTGGTTTTCTTTTACCAAATTTTCGTATTCTTCAATGGTAAAATACTTACTTTCTGTATTTTTCAACAAATAGAATTTGCGAGCGCGTTCTTCGAATTTCTCATCCGACAACATTCCGTAGGCAATAAACAGTTTCAAATCATCCCACTTTTTTTCCAATTGTTCTCGGTCGTTTTTGAAAATATCGTTCAAACGGTCGGCTACTTTTTTGGTTATATGGCTCGAAATTTTCTTCACGTTCGAGTCGCTTTGCAAATACGAGCGCGAAACGTTTAGTGGAATATCGGGCGAATCCAACACGCCGTGCAATAGGGTTAAATACTCCGGTACAATGCCTTCAACTTGGTCGGTTACAAATACTTGGTTGCAATAAAGTTGTATTTTATTTTTTTGAATTTCCAAATTGTTCTTGAATTTCGGAAAATACAAAACCCCGGTTAAGTTAAACGGATAATCGACATTCAAATGAATATTGAACAGCGCATCTTCATTGGTTGGATACAAATCGATATAGAATTTGCGGTAGTCTTCGTCGGTTAGCTCGGCAGGTGTGCGCGTCCAAAGCGGGTTGGTTTCGTTGATAATTTTATCTTTGCCGGTTTCAACTTCTTTGCCGTCTTTCCATTCTTTTTCGGTACCAAAAGCAATTTCTATTGGTAAAAACTTGCAATATTTGCGCAATAGCGAATGAATTTTCGAATCTTCCAAAAACTCTTTCGAATCGTCGTCCAAATGCATTACAATGTCGGTACCGCGTTCGGTCTTTTCAGCCTCTTCAATCGTATATTCAGGGCTTCCGTCGCAGCTCCATTTCATGGCCTGTTCGCCGTCTTTAAACGATTTTGTAATAACATCAACCTGTTTCGAAACCATAAACGATGAATAAAAGCCCAAGCCAAAATGACCGATAATAGCATTTGCATCGGTTTTGTACTTGTCTAAAAATTCGCCGGCACTCGAAAAAGCAATTTGGTTGATGTATTTTTCAACCTCTTCTTTTGTCATACCCACGCCACGGTCCGAAATGGTAAGCGTTCCGGCTTCTTTGTCAATTTTAACACGAATGGTAAGGTTGCCCAATTCGCCGGCAAATTCGCCTTTCGAGGCATAGGTTTGCAGTTTTCGGGTTGCATCGGTAGCATTCGAAATAATTTCGCGTAAGAAAATTTCATGATCCGAATACAAAAACTTTTTAATAATCGGAAAAATGTTTTCGGTCGTTACGCCAATATGTCCTTTTTGCATGGTATAAATAGGTTTTAAATATTAATTTTTATATGTGCCTATAGTTTTCAAAGTGTGTGCCGGATGCAAAAAAGCGACAATATGACAGATTGTAGTTTTTTCAGCATAAAAAAACTGCAAAGAAGGCAGAAAATTATGTAAAGCGGATAATTATGGAAGTTTAGGCTTTATAAGCTGAATCATAGCATTGTTGCCGGTTTTGGTATTGCCAAATAAGTACAAACCCGAATTGGTAAACAGCATTTGTCGGGCAAACTCCTCGCCTGTATAGCCCCAAAAATACGATTGTTGCACTATGCCTTCGGGGTTGCAGACAAATAATGCGGCATCTTTAAAACTATCGCCGCCGCGGTCGGAAACTCCGCAAACATAAATAGCATTATCTTTTATCAATAAATCGAAAGCTTCGGTGTTTGTACCCCAAATAACGGTGTTTTTCCATTGAACTTCGTGTATTGAATTGCTTGCTGTTTTAAGCAACAGTATTTGCGAAGTATTTCCGTTGCCTCCTTCAAAACCGGTGTAAGCAAGCAAAACGGAACCATCGGCAAGCAGCTCTATATCGGTACCGAATTCGGCATCTTCGCCACCAAAGGTATTGGTATCAATAAGTTCGGCATTAAGGTTAAGTTTAAGTAAAATAGCATTATACCCGGTTTGCAAATTGGCACTAAACGATTGGGTAGAACCGACAGCCAATATATATTGGTCGGTAATTTTTATTTTTTGAATTTGATCGGCACCGCTGCCTCCGTAAATTTTTTCGTTAAGCACCGTACCGTTTGCAGAAAGTTGGCGTATCAAAAAATCGTTGGTTCCTTGGGGGTTGGCATATATTAAATTGGCCTTATCGGTACTTCCGCCAATAATAAGTTCTGAGTTCGAATTAATTACTGCCGAATTACAAAGTTCGTTTTGTGCCGAAAGGTAAACCGTGTCGAAAATAACTTCCAGATTTTGATTTAGTTTCAAGAAGAAAATGTTTTGTTTGCCGTTTTCGGGTTTTATTACATTGCCCAAAATGGCATAAGTACCGTCGGTAAATTGCTGAATAACGGTTGGGTTTTGGTTTAACGAGTCGCCATAAAACAATTCTTTAACTACCGTTCCAAAAATATCGACCTGTGCCACATAAACTTGCAAACCTTTTTTTGGCGTGGTAACCGCACCGGTAAAAATTATTTCGCCTGCATTATTCTCAATTGCACAAGCAAAATTATCTTCCGAAGCATTGCCGTAGAATTTAATAAACTCGGTATGATTATCGGTTTCAGTAGTTGTTTTGCCGCAATTTGCAAACAACAGCACCGCACCCAATACAAGCATGTACAATTTAAGATTCATTGCTTTTTTAATTTTTTCGGTTTCAATTTCTTATTTCCCAATTTTTTTTGGTTTATAGAAAGTTCGAATATAGCGGATATTAACATTTATATTGCTTAACAAAAAATTGTTGTCGGTATAAAAATAATTGTAAATCAGGTTGTCGTGCGAAAATCGACGGTCGGAAACAATGGCATTATGCATTAAATTTTGCAGTTCGAGTTCAAAATAAATTTTACCGCGCCTAATGGAATAAACTCCGCCAAAACCTGCAAGCAAGCTTAATTGTACCCGTTGCCTAAGGTTCGAAACAATAACATCGGTAGCCGTAATACTTCGTTGGTTAAAATCGGATGTATTAGAATACGTGCGTTCTACCGTAGCAGTAGACCGAATTAAATACGAAAGCCCTGCGCCTGCTTTTAGGTAGGGTTTTAAGTTGCGGTTCGTAAATTCGAAAATTACCGATGGTTGCAACCGTGTTAAAATTTGGTTTTCGGTGAAATTTACGTCGGCAAAATTAAGCAGACTTTGATTAAACCCGAAGCGTTGCGTTTGAAATAATGCATGTACATCGAAATACGCTTTTCGGAACGGATAAAACTGAAAACTTGGTCCAACGGCAAAGCCTGCCCCAATAAAAGGAGTGGTCGTATGATTGGCAGCCAAAAAATTATCTTCAGAATTTATGGTAAGAATAGGTTGCGCCACATTAAAATTCAGATGAATACCTATGCCAAACAACGGCTTGGTTCTGTAGGATTTATACATTTGAATAAATTCTTGCGAACCAACATTTTCAACCAGAACTTCGGGGTCGAACCGGAGCATTTGCTCCATATAAATATCGGCCAAACTGTATCGGTTTAAGTAAATGTAGGTAAGAATGAGCAGTTTGTACGCATCAATTCGGCGCGCTTGGTCGTATTTGCCAATGCATGGTTCAATTATAAGTGGAATTGAATCGAGTACTCCGATTTTGAAAAGTTCTTCGCCTTGTTTTAACTGCTCGTTGCAATCGGCAGTTTGCGCCAAAGAAATTGCGGAACTTAGCCAAAACAATAAAATTGCGGCAAATATACGAAACAAAGTATGGTTAAATAATTTCATAATAAACCGGTTTAATTTTTATCGTCGAACGGCAAATCGGCCCTGGTGGGCTGGTATTTAATATCGGCACCAACAAATCGTTGCCATTCCTGCAACGTGAAATTTCGGCTGAGTGCCGCATATAATTTAGCGGCAGTATGCGCTATGTTGGCATCGAACAACTGCACCATGCCCGATTTGTAGGCAATAATTATTTTTTCATCGGCAATGCAAACATCTAAAATCCATGTTTTTATGTCGGAAATACTAACTGCGGGGTTCGAATAATTATTTTCGGGCGAAATAAACTGCAATGCAGCATCGTACGAAACGGTAATGAGCACATTGTTTTGTGGGTTAAATACAATTCGACTGATTCGTGCATTATGCCCTTCAATATCGCCGGTAAGCTTATTTGTTTTTATATCGTAAATGCCTAGTTTACCTTGCACATCGCCCGCAGCGCACAATTTGCCGTCGGGCGAAATGGCCACTGCATACACCGCATTTTTGAAACCGGTAAATGTTTGGCCTGCAAAACTTAAATCGGGTAGTTTAAAATAAATAAGCGCACCGGTTGCCGTACCCACTACCAATCGTTTGCTTTTTGGGTGAATATCCAAGCTAAGTAGTTTTGCACCGGCTTTAATACTAAACGATTTACTTTTGTCGTCTAAATTAAAACTTGTAATACTGTCGCCATGAATTACAATTGCTGTATTTTCATTCAAAAAACGAATTCCGTTTATTTCTTGTTTTTTTGAAAATAAGCTAACTTCGGTGTTTCCTAATTTGGTTAGGTAAATGTTTCCTGCATTGTCGGTTAGCAGCGCACTTTGTTCGTCGGGTGCAACCTGAATGTTGTGCCAGTAAATTTTATTGTTGCCAAAATCGGTAATTTGTGTTAAACTGTCGGTAAGCGAACCAATGCGAATTTTACCGTCGGCGCCGGCGGTAACAATTGTTTTCGATTTGGGCAAAAACTGAATGGTTCGTACCGCATCGGCATGAACTTCGCGTTTCAACATATCTTTTTCCGACAGTGCTTTAAGCGAATAATAGACCGAATTATGAATATCGTTGTCGAATAATGAGCCTTCAAACTGCCGGTTAAATTTAAACGATTGGTAGGCAAGTAATGCTTGCAGTTCTTTGTTTTGCGTAATTTGCAATGATTTAACCGCCATAGACCGGGCAACCGAAAGCATCCTAAGTTTTACGGCTTGTTTGGCACTTCGGTCGGCTTCTTCCGATTTTAACCGGGCTAAAATGCTTTGCGAGGTTGCAATTTTTGCTGATGAGTCAGCCTCGCGCGATTTTTGGTCGGCAATTAAACGTTGAGCATTTGCAAGATTTGCATTTCGTTTCGATTCTTGCTCTTGTAGCAAGGCGTTTTCTTTCTCGCGCTCGGCTTTTTTGCGTTCACGTTCTGCCTCGTTCGATTTTGTAACCGCATAGTCCGATTTTTCTTCGGCAATAGTTCGTTGTTTTTCTGCCTCTGCCGATTGTGTAACCGCTCTTGCACGTTGCCGTTCGGCTTCTATTCGTTGGTTTTCGGCCTCCACACGCAAAGCAAACGAATAAAGTAAGAAACCCAGCGAAATTAGCGCAGCAGCACCCAGTACCATGGCAAAAATTCGCGAACGCTGCAAGGCTTGTTTCTGAAGTCGTATTTTGTTCTCTTCGTGTGCTTTAAATTCAAGTTCAGCCGTTTCCAAATACGCCATGGTTTGCTCAAAAGCAGCATGGTGCCTTATGGCCCATTCGCGGTTTGGTTTCTGCGATTCGCGCCAATTGACAGCTAAAAAAAGTTCGGGCGGTTGCCACAAACCGGCTTTGCCAAGCTGGTAATTTTCAGCCGATTCTGCCAATCGTCGGTACATTTGCACCGAACCGGCTTCCTCGGTAACCCAAACTTTTAGTCGGTCCCAAATACGCATTAAACTCTCGTGCGAAATATCAATTACCGTGTCGGACTGCAATTGCTTGTTGCCCGTTGGCGACACAAACGAACGACCTTGTTCCCTGAAAACATCGGCAATTTCAATAATATCCGGAATGGTAGCGCCCGAAATACGTGCCAATTCCTTAATGGTAGCCGGTCGGCGAATACCTCGGTTGTCGTTTCCTATTTCGGTTAAGGCTTTAAACATTTGGCGGCACAACATTTTATTCGAGTCCGACAGCATTTCAAACGCCTCGTTGGCATGCATCGAAAGCGCCTTTTCCATTCGCCCTATGGCATTGTAGTGGTTTATATCGAGCAGCTCTTCGGGGCTTGAGTTTTGCTGCCAATAATCCCACGTACGCATAAGTGCGTGTTGCAAAATAGGCAATTGGTCGGAGTCGTTAGTTATTTCGTTTAATAGCTGATTCACCAATCGGTTTGCTATTTGCGCCTTGCCCACGGCAACCGGGCCTGTAATTGCCAATTTAAAATCGGCGCGGGTCATTTGCGGAATCAGATAATGACTTTTATTTATAAGGTCGGTAAGTTCGGCGTAATACGAGCATTCGCCAATAAAATCGGACCGCATGGTAAGAATAACAAAAATAGGGAATTCGGCTTGGTTTACTGCATACAACAGCATTTTTACAAAAGCCATAGTTTCGTTCAAGGCTCGTCCGTCTTTGCTCGAAGTTCTAAACCTAAACCCTCTGCCAAACCTGCCGAACTCGATCGTAATACCGCCGAAAAAATAGCTTCGCGGTATTGGGTGTTTTCATATCGGTCAATTTTATCGGCGGCAACCAAGGCTTTTGCCATATTTTCGATAGGCGAATTGCCGGGGCGGGCTGTTATAACACGCCACGAAGTTCCGGCAATAAAACCGCTCTGCAAAATAGGTGTTACTCCGCAATACATAAGCGACGATTTGCCGCTACCGGAAGCACCTACCACCGCAACAAATTTATGCTTGGCAAGTCGGTAAATAACTTCTTCGCTTTGCCCTTCACGACCAAAAAACAAATGGCTTTCGTGGGGCGAAAAAGGTCGTAACCCCGGAAAAGGGTTAAATTTAGAAGTTGTATTTACATTTCCTATGCTCATTTTTTAGCTGAAAACTATATCTAATACATTAGTTATCAATTCTTTTTCCGAATCGTTTACAATTCTGAATTCTTTGGGCAAACC
>JAIFNC010000083.1 GCA_020047935.1 Bacteroidota bacterium | reverse complement strand
TTTTGCAAAATCGGCTGTACATTGGCTGTATAGGTCGAAACCGTAAATTCGCAATCGCCGGTTGTAAGTTCTTCTTTATTAACCGAAGTGCAAGCAACCGAAAGCAAAAATGACATAATACAAATAGTAGCTACGTATAATTTGTTCATAATATGACGACGCAACCAATTGCAAAATACATGCATCTACCATAAAACGATTGAAGAATTTCGTTAACCAAGAAACAGACTTTAAAACGGTCGGGTAGGTTTTATAGGCAGACAGTTACTTTTTATAACCCGACCGTTTTTACTTTAGGCTTTAATTTTGCGTCGATATAGCTTTAACTTTTCGCGACAAACTTACTAATCCGAGTTTGTCGCTTTTTTTTGCTGAAAAGCTACTCCTTGTTTCGTGCATCAATATCAGCAATATAAACCCATTTTCCTTTTTTGAATTTAAACGCATCGAATGAAAAATCGGGACCGTAGTAGGCATAATTATCTTTATATTTTGGTTCCGATGGCGAAAGATGATCGAAAACAATCATATTCAATTTTTTGTCGAAACGAAGTGCCATCGATGCACGTTTCGAGTATTCAAAAATAATTCGTTTAAAACTCCCTTTTTTCAAAACAAAAACAGCGGCTCCAAATTTGGGCTTGCCGTTAGACCCAAATAGTAAGGGCTCTATCAGTTTTTTGGTCGAAAAATCAGTGTTACCATCCCAGCCCAGCAACAAATAATGCTTGCTTTTTCCTTTTTTTGCTGCAATTATTTCGTAATACAACGCACCAAACCAATTTTCGGGCGAAAGTACATCGGTAGCCGGCTTTAATACCGTTGCCGATTGGTCAGTCAGTTCCCACAAATATACTTTGTCTTTAGTTTTCTTTATCTTATTCTGAATAAAGCCAAAGTACAAAAATTCACCGGAATTCAAATGAATATTCCAAGTATAAACCTTTACCATTTGGTCTTCCGAAACAAGTTTGCCAATAGTTTGCAACGAATCGAAACTAAACAAAAAGCTGTTTTCTGCTTCAAGCGTTTGTTTAAATTTCACCTTAAATGCATTATTTTTAATCAGTTTCAAACTGTCGTTGCGTTCGCGGGCAAGGTTTTCGAGCAAGGTTTTTAGTTCCGCTTGCCATTGTATAAAATTGGTTTGCCCAATCATTACGGCACTTAATAAGGTAAATGCTACCGAAATTATATATTTCAACATAAAAATGCAGGTTTAAATATTTCGTGCTAAATTATACTTAATTTTATTTAATCAGAATTGCCGAGCATCCTGTTCAAAACAAAAACGAAACAAAGCAAAACTTAGTGCAATTGGGTATTAAAATTAGTACAACAGGTGCATTACTATGAAAAGTAATAATTAGGTTCGTTTTTTTCAGCATAAAGATTTTTAGAATTCAAAAAAAAAAATTAATATTACACTCCAACACTTAACTAACGCATTAACCAAAACAAATGAATTATTCACTGAACGATGAGCACAAACTAATTCGGAAAACGGTACGCGATTTTGCCGTACGCGAAATTAAGCCGCGAGCTCGCGAATTGGACGAAAAAGGCGAGTTTTCGGAATATCTGACCCTTAAAATGGGCGAACTCGGTTTGTTCGGAATGTACCTTCCCGAAAAATATGGCGGTATAGGAACCGACACCTTATCGTATATAATTGCTGTTGAAGAACTTGCACGTATCGACAGTTCGCAGGCGGCAACCTTGGCGGCACACAATTCGCTCGGAATTGGGCCTATATATTATTACGGCACCGAGGAACAAAAACAAAAATACTTACCTAACCTATGCACCGGCGAAAAAATTTGGGCATTCGGCTTAACCGAGGCCGGAGCAGGCTCCGATTCGCGAGGCACTAAAACCCATGCCGATTTAAACAATGGTAGTTGGACCATTAACGGTTCAAAAACTTTTATAACAAACGGCGCATCGAAAATTTCGGCAGGTGCAACCGTACAGGCCGTAACAGTTACCGATAAAGGACGTAACCAATTCAGTTGCATTATTGTAGAGCGCGGAACCGAAGGATTCAAGCAAATACCCTTGCACGGCAAAATGATGTGGCGGGCATCGGATACTGCCGAATTATTTTTCGACAACTGCTCGGTGCCCGAAGAAAATTTGTTGGGAAAAGTTGGGCAAGGTTCAAAAATTATGCTCTCGACCTTAGACAACGGACGGCTTTCAATTGGAGCCATGGGGCTCGGATTGGCGCAAGGAGCTTTCGAATTGGCACTCGATTACGCAAAACAACGAAAACAATTTGGCAAGTTTTTGCACGAGTTTCAGGTTATTGCCTTCAAATTGGCCGATATGGCAACCAAAATTGAAGCCGCACGCAACCTATTATATAAGGCGTGTAAAATGAAAGACGAAGGATTGAACTTTTCGAAAGAAGCAGCTATGGCAAAACTGTACTGCTCTGAAGTTGCTAAAGAAGTGGCCGACGAGGCAGTTCAAATACATGGAGGCTACGGACTTATGAAAGACTACGACATCGAACGGTTTTACCGCGACCAACGGTTGTTGCAAATTGGCGAAGGAACTTCTGAAATTCAACGATTAGTTATTGCTCGCCATATTCTTGATTTATAGAAAGTTAAAATTTTATTGAAAATATTTGTATAAATAAATCCATTTTTTTTTGATTTTTTCCAAATGAATACTTAATTTCGCACCCACAATAAAAAAGTACAAACTATGATTATTATTCCTATTAAAGAAGGCGAAAATATTGAAAGAGCGCTTAAAAAATTCAAAAGAAAGTTCGAAAAAACCGGAACTGTTAAAGAATTGCGCGGTCGTCAGGCATTTAAAAAACCTTCAGTAAGACTTAGAGAACAGAAAATTAAAGCTGTTTATATTCAGAAATTGCATATTTTGCAAGACGAAGCATAAAAATTCTTTTTTTTTTTGTTTTTTCAACACCAATTGCTATATTTATACTATGCAATTGGTGTTTTTTATTTCTATAAATTCACCTGCTAATGCTTTAAAATAAAGCTTGTTAATGAAAGAAGCAGAAAAATTTATTCAATACATAACTTCCGAAAAACGATTTTCGGAGCATACAATAAGAGCTTATAGTACCGATTTGAACGCTTTTTTGCAATTCGCATCGCAAAACCAAGCCGTTTTAAGTGCAAAAGAACTAACATTTAAACAACTTCGAGCATGGGTGCTAAATTTAATGCAAAGCGGGCAAAACCCCCGAAGTGTTCGGCGTAAAATTTCAACCATAAAAGCATGGTATAAATACATGCTTAAAAATAATTTGGTTGAAACAAACCCCGCCGAAAAACTTATTGTACCTAAAATGAGCGTAAAACTTCCCGGGTTCATTGCCGAAGACGAATTAAAATTACTTATTGAGGAAAATTTGCCCGACGACACGTTTTTTAATTTGCGCGACAAGCTTATTATCGAATTGCTCTATACCACCGGCATGCGCCGAGCCGAATTATGCTCTTTGAAACATTCCGACATCGATTTCGAAAATAAGTCGGTAAAAGTGTTAGGCAAAAGAAACAAACAACGAATTATTCCGTTAACTAGTAAAGTAACCGAGCATATAAAAAGTTATTTGGAACAAAAACAACATATTCCTGAAGCCGCAGCGCATACTGTTTTACTGGTAACAAACAAATATAGTCCTGCGTACCCCGAACTTATTTATCTGACCGTAAAAAAGTTACTTACCCGAGTAAGTACCCTGAATAAAAAAAGCCCGCATGTTTTACGACACAGTTTTGCAACGCACATGCTTAATCGCGGAGCCGACCTTAACACCGTTAAAGAACTGCTGGGGCACCAAAACCTGAATGCTACTCAAATATATACACATACTACATTCGACAAGTTAAAGAACGTTTATAAACTCGCTCACCCCAGAGCATAAAAAATTATGGAGGAAAAAACCTTATGAACATTAAGATTAACTCAATTCATTTTGATGCCGATCAAAAATTGGAAGAATTTATCCAAAGTAAAGTTTCAAAACTGATGCAATTTTCCGATAGCATCATCGGAGCAGAAGTATTTTTGAAATTAGAAAAGTCAAATGAGAAGAATTTCGACTCGAAAGTAACCACAATTAAGTTAGAAATTCCCGGATACGACCTTATAGCAGAAAAACAAGCCGGCACTTTTGAAGAGGCAACTGATTCAACTGTAGAGGCTTTGCGAAAACAACTAACGAAACAGAAAGAAAAAACAAAAAATATTTAGCTTTTTTTGAAAAAAAAGTGCAAAAAAGTTTTGCGGTATAAAGAAAATATCCTTACATTTGCACACTGAAATTTGAGAGCAAGTTCTTTAACAAGCCGATGTAGCTCAGTTGGTCAGAGCAGCTGATTTGTAATCAGCAGGTCGTGGGTTCGAATCCCTCCATCGGCTCGTCGAATATGTATACCAAGCATAAATTCTGGGGGGATTCCAGAGTGGCTAAATGGGACAGACTGTAAATCTGTTGGCGTACGCCTTCGGAGGTTCGAATCCTCCTCCCCCCACTCAAATTTTAATAAGCGGGCGTAGCTCAGTTGGTAGAGCGTCAGCCTTCCAAGCTGAAGGTCGCGGGTTCGAACCTCGTTGCCCGCTCTTATTTTTGAAAAGCCAGCGTAGCTCAGGGGTAGAGCGCTTCCTTGGTAAGGAAGAGGTCGCGAGTTCAATTCTCGCCGTCGGCTCAGATTTTTTTTGAGAAAAATATAATTACAATAACTAATATTTACCTAACAAGACTCAAACCATGGCAAAAGCTAAATTTGACAGGTCTAAACCTCACGTTAATATTGGAACCATTGGTCACGTTGACCATGGTAAAACTACATTAACAGCTGCTATTACTAAAGTTCTTGCAAAAAAAGGATTTTGCGAAGTAAAAGAATTTGATGCAATTGACAACGCACCGGAAGAAAGAGAACGTGGTATTACCATTAATACTGCACACGTTGAATATTCTACCGCAAACCGTCACTATGCACACGTTGACTGCCCGGGCCACGCTGACTACATTAAAAACATGGTTACCGGTGCTGCTCAAATGGACGGCGCTATTCTTGTTGTTGCTGCAACCGACGGTCCTATGCCTCAAACTCGTGAACACATCCTTTTGGCACGTCAGGTTAACGTACCTCAAGTATTGGTTTTCATGAATAAAGTTGACATGGTTGAAGACCCTGAGTTGTTAGAACTTGTTGAACTTGAAATACGCGATTTATTATCGTTCTACAAATACGATGGCGACAACGCACCTATCATTCAAGGTTCTGCACTTGGTGCATTGAACGGCGAACCGGAGTGGGAAGCCAAAGTACAGGAGCTTATGGATGCAGTTGACAGCTGGATTCCAATTCCTCCGCGTGCTACCGATAAACCATTCCTAATGCCTGTTGAAGACGTATTCTCTATAACCGGTCGTGGTACTGTTGCTACCGGTCGTATTGAAACCGGTGTTGTTAATACCGGCGACGAACTTCAAATGATTGGTTTAGGTGCCGATGGTCGTAAGACAGTATGTACCGGTGTTGAAATGTTCCGCAAAATTCTTGACCGTGGTGAAGCCGGCGATAACGTTGGTCTATTGCTTCGCGGTGTTGATAAAGAAGAAATTCGTCGCGGTATGATTTTGGCAAAACCAAATTCAATTAAACCTCATACTACCTTTAAAGCTGAGGTTTATATCTTGAAAAAAGAAGAAGGTGGTCGTCATACTCCATTCCATAACAAATACCGTCCGCAATTTTACTTGCGTACTCTTGACATAACAGGTGAAATTCATTTACCTGAAGGTGTTGAAATGGTTATGCCGGGCGATAACATGACTATTACAGTAAACTTGATTACTCCGGTAGCTATCAACCAAGGTTTGCGTTTCGCAATTCGCGAAGGCGGACGTACCGTTGGTGCAGGCCAGGTAACCGAAATTGTTGAATAATACAATAAAATAACAAGCGTCGCCCTTAAAAGCGACGCTTATACACGGGTGTAGCTCAGTTGGTAGAGCACCGGTCTCCAAAACCGGGTGTCGGGAGTTCGAGTCTCTCCTCCCGTGCTATAAGCACACAATTAAAATGAAACTGAAAACATATTTTGCCGACGTTTATAACGAATTAATGCACAAAGTTTCCTGGCCAACTTGGAAAGAGTTGCAAAGCTCGGCTATTATAGTAATGGTAGCTTCGTTAATTATTGCAGTAGTGGTAGCCATTATGGATGCCGGTTTCCGCAATATTATGCAAGCTATTTATCAAATCTTGTACTAATTACCAATACCACAATACTGCATACAATGGAAGAACCGGAAAAATCCGTTAATATACCGGAAAAAAAATGGTATGTACTCAAAGCCGTAAGCGGAAAAGAGAAAAAGGTAAAAGAGTATATAGAAAGCGAAGTTGCGCATTCCGGCTTCCAAGACTATGTTTCGCAGGTATTGATACCTACCGAAAAGATTTATCAAATTCGAAATGGTAAAAAGATTAGTAAAGAGCGGAGCTATTATCCGGGTTATATTCTGATTGAAGCCGTTTTGCAAGGAGAAGTGCCGCATATGCTTAAAAATATACCCAATGTTATTGGTTTTTTGGGTGCCGAGCGAGGCGGAAGCCCTGTACCTTTGCGTGCAAACGAAGTGAAGAAGATATTAGGACAGATGGACGATTTGGCCGCTTCAGATGAAGGGTTGAATAATCCGTTTATTGTTGGCGAAAGTGTTAAAATTACCGATGGACCTTTTACCAGTTTCACCGGAGTAATTGAAGAAGTATTTGAAGAAAAGAAAAAACTAACGGTAACAGTTAAAGTTTTCGGCAGAAAAACACCACTGGAACTAAGTTTTTTTCAAGTAGAAAAAGAATAAGTATTAATAATATACGGTGTATGTAAGTGTTATTGGTTTTGTGTTCCGACTAAAATCGGGGCAAAGCTTCCCTTAACAAAAAGAATAACACACAGAACCGTTTTTTTCGAAATAGCTAAAATTATGGCAAAAGAAGTAGCTGGATTTATTAAACTGCAAATCAAAGGTGGTGCAGCAAATCCTTCCCCACCGGTAGGACCGGCTTTGGGTTCGAAGGGTTTGAACATCATGGAGTTCTGTAAGCAATTTAATGCAAGAACTCAAAGTAGTGCAGGTAAGCTTATTCCGGTTGTAATAACAGTGTACAGCGATAAATCGTTTGACTTTGTTACAAAAACCCCGCCTGTTGCTGTTCAACTAAAAGAAGTAGCTAAACTAAAAAGCGGTTCGGCAGAGCCTAATCGCAAAAAAGTAGCCGCTATTTCTTGGGACGATGTAAAAGCAATCGCGGCAGATAAAATGCCCGATTTGAATGCATTTTCTCTTGAAAAAGCAATGAGCATGGTAGCCGGTACTGCTCGAAGCATGGGTATTACTGTAAAAGGTGATAAACCATTTTAACAATTAATTAATCAAGACCAAACGAAATGGCGAAGCTTACTAAAAATCAAAAGAACGTTTTAGGAAAAGTCGATTCTGCGAGTCGATACACTTTAAGTCAAGCTTCACAATTGGTTAAAGAAATCACAACCACAAAGTTCGATGCATCTGTAGATTTAGATATTCGACTCGGAGTAGACCCTCGTAAAGCAAACCAAATGGTTCGCGGAGTAGTTACCTTACCTCATGGTACAGGTAAAGACAAACGAGTGCTGGTTTTATGTACTCCCGATAAAGTTGAAGAGGCACAAGGTGCCGGTGCAGACTATGTTGGTTTGGATGATTACATCGAAAAAATTAAAGGCGGTTGGACCGATATCGATGTAATAATAACCATGCCGTCGGTAATGGGTAAAGTAGGTACTTTGGGTCGTATATTAGGTCCTCGCGGGCTTATGCCGAACCCTAAATCGGGTACAGTTACTATGGACATTGCCAACGCTGTGAAGGAAGTAAAACAAGGTAAAATCGATTTCAAAGTCGATAAATACGGTATTGTTCACTCTTCTGTAGGTAAAGTATCTTTCGATGCTGAAAAAATAGCTGAAAATGCACGCGAATTTTTGCATACCATTGTTAAGCTTAAACCTTCAGCCGCTAAAGGTGCATACATTAAGAGTGTTTATCTTTCCAGTACTATGAGTCAAGGAATTCAGATAGACGTAAAAACTATCGAAGAATAGTAATTCATCTAAATTTTGAAAAAAAACAGCCATGACAAGGGAAGATAAAAACAATTTGATAGACGTATTGGTAGAGAAAATTAATAACTCTAACCATTTTTATTTAACCGATATTGACGGTCTAAATGCAGTAAAAACTGCAAAATTGCGTGAATTGTGCAATAAAAAAGAAGTAGAACTTTTGGTGGTTAAAAACACCCTGCTTCAAAAAGCATTAGAGCGCTTAGGCAGTCAGTACGATGAATTACACAGTGTGCTTAAAGGTAGTACTTCGGTTATGTTTTGCGAATCGGCAAACGTACCTGCAAAACTTATCAAAGAATTCAGTGTAAAAAATAAAAAGCCTATCCTTAAAGGGGCGTATGTTGAGGAATCTACTTACATTGGAGCTAATCAGTTAGAGGCTCTAATTAACGTTAAATCTAAAGAAGAGCTTATCGGCGATATCGTTCTTCTACTACAATCACCAATGAAAACAGTGTTGGGCCAATTACAATCGGGCGGAAACATTATTCATGGTGTGCTTAAGACATTAAGCGAAAAAAATAATTAATAGTATTGTAACGATTTTAAAATTAAATAAAATGGCAGATCTTAAAGCGCTTGCAGAACAACTGGTAAATTTAACCGTAAAAGAAGTTAACGAATTAGCTACCATTCTTAAAAATGAGTATGGTATTGAACCTGCTGCAGCAGCAGTTGCAGCTGCTCCGGCTGCCGGTGGCGCCGCTGAAGCTGAAGTAGCTGAAAAAAGCACGTTCGATGTAATTTTGAAACACCCGGGTGGTGCTAAATTAGCTATCGTTAAATTAGTAAAAGAACTTACCGGTTTAGGCTTAAAAGAAGCTAAAGAATTGGTAGACGCAGCTCCTAAAGCAGTTAAAGAAGGTGTTTCTAAAGAAGAAGCAAATTCTATTTTCGAGCAATTGAAAGAAGCAGGAGCGGAAGTTGAACTTAAATAATTTAGGCTTACTATAGCTCATAGGTTTAGAATCCTCGTGTAGGGTTCTAAGCCTTTTTGTCGTTATATTTCAAGTTCAATTAAATTCAAGATCCGTACATGTCGCAAAATAACAGAATCAGCTTTTCCTCCGCTAAAAACCAACTGGAATACCCGGACTTTTTGGAAATTCAGCTGGACTCTTTCAAAGAGTTCTTTCAAATGGATACCACTCCGGAACAACGAAGAGAGGAAGGTCTTTATAAAGTTTTTCAGGAAAACTTTCCAATTACCGATACAAGAAATAACTTCGTTCTTGAATTCTTAGATTATTTTATCGATCCGCCTCGCTATTCTATTGATGAATGCATTGAGCGCGGACTTACATACAGTGTGCCGCTTAAAGCAAAATTGCGCCTGTATTGTACCGACCCGGAACACGAAGATTTTGACACGGTAGTTCAGGATGTATATTTAGGAACCGTTCCTTATATGACACCCCGAAGTACTTTTGTTATTAATGGTGCCGAACGTGTTATCGTTTCGCAATTGCACCGTTCGCCGGGCGTTTTCTTTGGGCAGAGTATACATACCAACGGCTCGAAATTATATTCGGCGCGTATTATACCTTTCAAAGGTTCTTGGATTGAATTCGCAACCGATATGAACAGCGTAATGTACGCTTATATCGACCGAAAAAAGAAATTACCCGTTACAACCCTGCTTCGTGCTATAGGTTACGAAAGCGATAAGGACATTCTTGAAATTTTCGATTTGGCCGAAGAAATAAAGGTTTCTAAATCGGGTTTGAAGAAATTTGTTGGTCGACGATTGGCTGCAAGGGTGCTTAAATCGTGGGTTGAAGATTTTGTAGATGAAGATACAGGCGAAGTAGTAAGTATCGAGCGTAACGAAGTTATTATCGACCGCGAAACGGTGCTGGAAAATGACCATATCGATGAAATTATCGATTCAGGCGTTAAAAACATTTTACTGCACCGCGATACCATAAACCAAGCCGATTATGCTATTATATACAATACACTTCAGAAGGATACTTGTAATTCTGAAAAAGAAGCGGTATTGCACATTTATCGTTCGTTGCGTAACTCGGAGCCACCCGATGAGGCTACCGCACGCGATGTAATCGATAAATTGTTTTTCTCGGATAAGCGTTATGATTTGGGCGACGTAGGACGCTACCGAATTAACAAAAAATTGAGTTTGAACATTGCTCCTGAAATAAAAATTCTTACTAAAGAAGATATTACAGCTATTATCAAATATTTGATAGAGCTTATAAATTCGAAAACCGATGTGGATGATATTGACCACTTGAGTAACCGACGTGTTAGAACCGTTGGCGAACAATTGGCTGCTCAGTTCAGCGTTGGATTGGCTCGTATGTCAAGAACTATTCGTGAACGTATGAATGTTCGCGACAACGAGGTATTTACTCCAACGGATTTGATTAATTCTAAAACCTTATCGTCGGTTATTAATTCTTTCTTCGGAACAAACCAACTTTCGCAATTTATGGATCAGACTAACCCGCTGGGTGAAATGACTCATAAACGCAGAATGTCGGCATTAGGTCCGGGTGGTTTATCGCGTGAGCGTGCCGGTTTCGAGGTTCGCGACGTACACTATACCCACTACGGTCGTTTGTGTCCTATTGAAACTCCCGAAGGTCCGAACATCGGTCTTATTTCGTCGCTTTGCGTTTTCGCCAAAGTAAACGATTTGGGCTTTATCGAAACACCGTATCGTAGAGTAACAAATGGGGTAGTTGATTTAACGGATAAAGGTATTATATATTTGACTGCCGAAGAAGAAGAAGCCAAAATTATTGCGCAAGCAAATGCTCAAATTTTAGAGGGCGGTAAATTCAAAAATGCAAAAGTTAAAGCTCGTTTGGAAGCCGATTATCCGCTTACCGATGCTGAATCTGTGCATTTAATGGACGTAGCACCGAACCAAATTGCATCAATAGCAGCGTCGCTTATTCCATTTTTGGAACACGACGATGCCAACCGTGCACTTATGGGCTCGAACATGATGCGTCAAGCCGTACCTTTGTTGTCGCCTGAAGCTCCGGTAGTTGGTACCGGTATTGAAGGTCGAGTAGCAAAAGACTCGCGCGTTTTGGTTGTTGCCGAAGGCGAAGGCGAAGTTGAATATGTAGACGCAAATGAAATTATTATTCGATACGACCGTACGGAAGATGAGCGTTTTGTAAGTTTCGAAGACGATACGATTCGTTACAAATTGCCTAAATTCTTAAAAACAAACCAAAGTACTTGTTTGAACCTTAGACCAATGGTTACAAAGGGCGAACGGGTAACTAAAGGTCAAATTCTGACGGAAGGTTACGGTACTAAAGGTGGCGAACTGGCATTGGGACGTAACTTAAAAGTTGCATTCATGCCATGGAAGGGCTATAATTTTGAGGATGCTATTGTAATTTCAGAAAAAGTTGTTCAGCAAGATTTATTTACTTCAATTCATATCGATGAGTATTCGCTTGAAGTGCGTGATACAAAACGCGGTATGGAAGAACTTACAGCCGATATTCCGAATGTGAGCGAAGAAGCAACCAAAAATTTGGACGAAAACGGTTTAATTAGAATTGGTGCCGAAGTAAAACCGGGAGATATTTTGATTGGTAAGATTACGCCAAAAGGCGAATCGGATCCATCGCCTGAAGAAAAATTATTGCGTGCAATTTTTGGCGATAAAGCCGGCGACGTGAAAGATGCTTCATTGAAAGCTTCACCTTCACTATCAGGTGTTGTTATCGACAAAAAACTTTTCTCGCGAACCGTAAAAGAACGCAAATCAAAATCGGCCGATAAACCGATTCTTGAAAAATACGATAAAGAGTTTACCAAAGCTGCTGCCGTATTAAAGGAGCGATTGATTGATAAATTATTTGCTATAACCAATGGTAAAACTTCGCAAGGGGTTAAAAACTACTTGAATGAAGATATAATTGCCAAAGGAGCTAAATTTACGCAGAAACTGCTTTCGGAAATTGATTATGAAAATATTAATCCGAAAAAGTGGACTACCGACGAAAAGAAAAATGAAATGATAAGCGATTTGCTACACAACTATTTGGTTAAATTTAAGGAAATAGAAAGTGTGTACAAACGTAAAAAATACAATGTTACCATTGGCGACGAGCTGCCAATCGGAATTATGCAATTGGCAAAAGTTTATATTGCCAAAAAACGTAAAATTCGAGTTGGCGATAAAATGGCAGGTCGACATGGTAATAAAGGTATTGTTGCTAAAATTGTTCGTCAGGAAGATATGCCGTTCTTGGAAAACGGAACCCCGGTTGATATTGTGTTGAACCCACTTGGTGTGCCTTCGCGTATGAACTTGGGACAAATATACGAAACCGTGCTTGGATGGGCTGCTGTTGAATTGGGTTTGAAATTTGCATCGCCAATTTTTGATGGTGCAACCTTAGACCAAATTACTGAGCAAACCGATTTAGCCGGTGTACCACGTTACGGAAAATCGTATTTGTACGATGGCGGCACAGGCGAACGATTCCACCAACCTGCCACGGTAGGCGTAATTTATATGCTGAAACTGGGACACATGGTAGATGATAAAATGCACGCTCGTTCAATTGGACCGTATTCGCTTATTACGCAGCAGCCATTGGGAGGTAAAGCCCAATTTGGTGGTCAGCGTTTTGGTGAAATGGAGGTTTGGGCACTCGAAGCTTTCGGTGCTGCACATATTCTTCAGGAAATATTGACCGTAAAATCGGATGACGTGGTAGGACGAGCTAAAACGTACGAAGCAATTGTTAAAGGCGATCCGCTTCCGGAACCCGGCATACCGGAATCGCTTAATGTATTGCTGCACGAATTAAGAGGTTTAGGTTTAAGTGTCAGGATGAGCTGATAAATATTTTATCTGCATCCTGCAAAAGCAGGATGCTTTTATACACCTTTAACTAATTCAAAAATGGCTTTTAGAAAAGATAATAAGATAAAAACAAACTTCACTGAAATTTCAATTAGTTTGGCTTCGCCCGAAGAAGTTACAGAACGTTCGAGCGGTGAAGTGCT
>JAIFNC010000280.1 GCA_020047935.1 Bacteroidota bacterium | reverse complement strand
ACCACCGCAGCCGAAAAGCCGGAAAAACCAAATATAAATTCAATAGAACCTTGAAAGGTTTTATCGACATGATTGCCGTTTGGTTTTGGAATAAATACTCGGTTCGTCCGCTGCATTTGTTGGGCGGCATGGGCTTGTTTTTTATTGCACTGGGTGGTTTTTCGGGTTTAATTACGGTATATAAATTTTACCAAGGCGAAGGCATGAGCGAATCGGCATGGCCAATGCTAACCATGTTTTTTGTTTTAGGCGGAATTCAAATGTTTATTTCGGGGCTTATAGCCGATATATTGGTTAAAAACTATTACGACCGTAGGCAAGAGGCGTATTATGTAATAAGGGAAACTATTGAAAATTAAGGTTGAATGAAGATTCTACACTTAATAGACAGTTTATCGGTGGGCGGTGCACAAACTATGTTGCGCGGAATAGTTGAATACCCCGAAAACACGAACGAATTGCATGTTTTTGGGCTACGAACTAGAGAAAACCTACTTAAAATTGATGCCAAAAATGTATCTATTTCGAAAACTAAAGGAAAGTATTCGATAAGTTCGCTTTGGACACTTTTCAAATTGGCTCGCAAGCAGCAATTCGATATTATTCATTGCCATTTATTTAAGGCAAATGTGTTTGGTTTTTTGTGCAGCTTATTGGTATTGCCAACCGCTAAATTGGTAATTCATGAGCATGGGCAAATTTTATTCGACCAAAAACTGTATCCGCTGGTTTTGAAACTAATTAAGTTTAAAGTTGATAAATTTGTTGCAGTTTCGGAAACGGTTAAAAAACAATTAGTGCTTAAATCAAATATTAACGAAACAAACATTGTCGTGCTTCGTAATTTTTCGAGCCTTAAAAGCAACATAAAAACAAGTACCAAAAGCCAACTTTTTACCATTGGTTTTGCCGGTAGACTTAGCCCCGAAAAAGGTTGCGAATATTTGCTTCGAGCGGCAGCATTGCTCAATTTCGAATTTAAACTGCTTATTGCAGGCAGCGGCAAACTGCTGCCTCAACTTCAAGCACTCACAAAAGAACTTAAGCTTGAAACAAAGGTAGACTTTTTAGGTTTTGTTGAAGATATTTCGAAGTTTTACAATCGAATAGATGTTTGCGTAATACCATCGGAAAGTGAAGCCAGCCCAATGGTAGTACCCGAAATTTGGAGCTTTGGCAAACCAATAATTGCCTCGAAAATTCCGGCGCTCGAAGAACTTATTTGCGACAAAAAAAACGGTTTGCTTTTTGAACCCAAAAACACACAAGCCTTAGCAAAAAAAATTAGTTTTGCTTACGCCAATGTAATTGAAATGCAAAATATTTCGAAACACTGTAAACAATCGGCCGCCCAATACAGCAGTAAAAAATACATGGAAAAACTTAACAAACTTTACAACTCGCTCGCGTAGTATGAAAATATTAATGCTAAACTACGAATATCCGCCCATAGGTGGCGGAGCCGGAAATGCTACCTATTATTTATTGCAACGTTTGAGTAGATTTCAAACGGTACAAATCGACTTAATTACTTCATCATCAGGTAAATTTCATACCGAAAAAATTTCGGAAAATATAACCATTTATTTTGTCGATATTCGTAAAAAATCGGATTTGCACTATCAAACTATGTTTAACTTGTTGGTGTATAGCTACAAGGCTTATACCTTAGCTATAAAATTGCACAAAACCGAAAAATATAACGTCGTACATGCATTCTTCGGCATACCTTCGGGTTTTATTGCAATGTTGCTAAACATACCGTATATAGTGGCTCTGCGAGGTAGCGATGTACCGTTTTACAACGCACGATTTAGGTTTTTAGATACGGTTTGTTTCCGGTTTTTGTCGAAACTTATATGGAGCAAAGCCGCTTTTGTTACCACAAACTCGGAAGGATTAAAAAACATGGCACAAAAAACCAGCAACAAAACCCCAATATCTATTATTGAGAACGGTGTAGATACCGTTTTTTTTAGAGCCTACGAACCAAAGAAAACCGATATTGAGCAGCTTAAAATTATTTCGGTGGGCAGGCTAATTCCGCGTAAGGGTTTCGATTTGCTTATTAAAGCAATTGCCGATAAGCCAAATTTTTCGTTGCGAATAGCCGGCTCGGGACCGGAATTAACAAATCTGCAAAACTTGACGCAACAGTTAAATGCAAACTGCAGTTTTTTAGGCAATTTGAATTCTGAAGCATTACGCACCGAGTTGGTAAGTGCCGATGTTTTTGTACTTTCGTCGCATAACGAAGGTATGAGCAATGCTGCGCTCGAAGCTATGGCTTGCGGATTGCCGGTTATACTTTCGGCGGTTGGCGGTGCACAAGAATTGGTGCGGCAAAGCGGTTTCATATTAGAAGAAAATACACCTGCTTGTATTGCCGAAAAATTAAGCATTTATAACCTAAACCGGCAATTGCTTGCCGAACATTCGGCAGGGGCAATACGGTTGGCACAAGCAAAAAGTTGGGGCGAAGTTGCCCAGCGATATGTAGAACTTTATACCAAAGCAGCATGTGCGGAATAGCCGGAATAAGCCAAAGAAGCCCTGCAAAGCTTAGCTTAATGCTCGAAACGCTTGCCAAACGTGGGCCCGACAATACAGGAATTGCACTGTTCGAAAATGCAGGCATGGGGCATAGTCGCTTGGCAATTATCGACCTTTCGGCGCAAGCCAACCAACCCATGCAATACAACGAGTATGTTTTGGTTTTTAATGGCGAATTATATAATTATAAACAAGTTAGAACCGAACTTGAATTACTGAACCACTGTTTTGCAAGCACTTCCGATACCGAGGTTTTGCTTCATGCGTATGCCGAATGGGGCAGCGCCGGGGTGCAAAAATTCGAAGGAATGTGGGCTTTTGCTATTTACAATACCAGAACCGATGCTTGGTTTTTGTCGCGCGACAGGTTTGGTATAAAACCGTTGTATTATTATATTGAAAATCAAACACTAATCTTTGCGTCGGAACTTAAAGCTATTCGCAAAATTGTGCCCAATTTAGAATTGGATATTGAAGCTGTAAACTCGTATTTTTTGTTGAAATATATAAACGGCAACCGAAGTTTATACAAAAATTGTTTTAAACTTCCACCGGCCAGCCATGCTGTTTTTGCCAATGGGCAACTGAGTGTTGAAACTTATTACTTGCTTAAAACCGAAATAGCCGGTAAAGCTAAATTACCGGTAGCGCTACGCTTAACCGAAATTAAAACCACACTTGCTCAATCTGTTTGCGAACAATTGGTGGCCGATGTTCCGGTAGGCTGTTTTTTATCGGGCGGGCTCGACTCGTCGGTTATTACTGCCTATGCAAGCCGATACCAAACAGACATTGCAGCTTTTTCAATTGGTTTTAACCAAAAATCGTACGACGAAACAATTTATAGCAAGCTTGTTGCAGCAAACTTAAAGGTAAAACTGCATATCGAAAATGCCGAATTTACCGACAAAGTACTGTTCGAGACCTTAGATTACTTAGATGAGCCTTTTGGCGACCCATCGTTTATACCAACCTGCATGGTTAGCGCATTGGCTCGAAAATATGCAACAGTAAGCCTTTCGGGCGATGGTGCCGACGAAATATTTGCAGGTTACGACACCTACAGTGCTTACTTGTGGGCTAAACTTATACCAAAATTCTTGAGCAAACTGCTTAAAAAAGTGAGTAATAAAATACCCGACTCAGATATAAAAGTAAGCATTGCTTTTAAGCTTAAACGCTTTTTCCGAAACCTTTCCGACGAACCCTTAAAAAGGCATATTTTATGGACTTCGGTTTTTACCGATGATTTACGAGAGGAATTATTAAATAAAAATTTTATTTCTTTCGAAAAAATTGTAACCTTGCACAACCAACAGGATGTAACCGACCTGCAAATTTGGGACATAGAAAACTATTTACCAAACGATATTTTACGAAAGGCCGATGCCGCTTCGATGTTGCACAGCTTAGAATTGCGAGTACCTTTTCTACACTCGAAACTAGTTCCACTGGTATTAAGCCTGCCGACAAGTAAAAAAATTAGTTTGCTGAACCGAAAGATAAGCCTGAAAAAGATTGCTGCAAACTTAGTTCCGATTAAAATTTTGAACCGGAAAAAACGTGGTTTTACGGTTCCGGTTTCAAAAATAATTAAAGAAAATAAAACCGTGCAAAACGTATTAACCAACGAAGTATATTTTAAGCACGGCATTTTAAACAAGCAATTTTGCAGCCGAATGCTCGAACAACATCTTGCAGGAAAACGCGATAATGCGCGGGAGCTATGGTTGGTATTTGTTTTCAATTATGTTTTATATAAAAATAATATTTGGTAGGTTAAAATTACTACGGAAAAAAGGCGTTTTTTATTTTCGTTCAAAAAATGTATTTTTGAAACCCTTTTGCAAATGAAAAAAACTAAACTCTTATTACTAAGTTAAACTATAAAAAAAATGAGCAAAAAACATACGAAAAAATATTTACATAAAGCACTTAGAACTTCTGCCGAAGGCACTAATGAAAATAAGGTTGAAACTGCGGCGAAATCGGCTGTTGGTGTGCAAAAAAGTAATTTTTACAATTTTATTCAAAAGATAATAGCACAAAAATACAGTTTAGGAATGTTGTTATTGGGGTTTATAATAGTAATCGGTGTAGTTTTTAAAGACTATTTGTTTATGTATCGTGCGCTGCTTTTCAGAGGAATAGGCAGCGATACGATAACTATTTTTTACCCAAGCTATTTGAACGCTTACCATGCAGCCAATAGCGAAACAGCCGGTTTATGGAGTTTTTGGATGGGTATGGGCACTGCGGTATCACCGGGTTACAGCTTTTTAAACTTTTCGGCCTATTTCATTCGCGGAATTAATTCGCTTGTTACAACCGATATTAGCAAAGTACCGTTTGCAATTACTTATCAATTAGTTGCGGTTATTTTTATGCTTTGCACTGCGACTTTTGTCTATTTACGTTTATTAAATTTAAACTACTTTAGCGCAATTCTGGGTACACTTTTATTCTCGTTTAGCGGATTTGTATTAGTGGGCAGCGGTTGGCATCATTATCCGTACAGCGCTTTTATTTTTATTTTTTTACTTATTTCTTTCGAATTGTTGCTGCAAAAACGAATTTGGTTGCTAATGCCATTAGCCGTAATACTGCATGGCGGTTTTGGAATGGGGCTTTATTTCAATGTACTCTTTTTATTCTTTTATGCTATTTTCAGATTTATCGATCTGAACGGATTTCAGCTTAAAAAACTTAGCATATTAGGCGGTACCATGATATTACTTGGCGTATTAGGCATAGGCTTAACCGCTTCGGGGTTTATTCCTACCTATTTACAAACTGTAGAAGCCCCGCGCTTTGCCGGCAATTCGGCCTCATTGGTTCAAAAACTAAGTCAAGTACCGGTTTTCGGGTTCGAAAATGACCCGGTTTTTAACCGCGGTATCGATGGAAACCATTACATAACTGCCTTATTACGCTTATTTTCGCCCGATATAGTTGGTACCGGAGCAGAATATGTAGGATGGAACAACTATTTGGAAGGACCTAATTTTTATGTCGGTTTAATATCGCTGTTGCTGTTACCTTTGGTTTTTGTGAAACTGCAAGGTTTTAAGCGTTGGTTATACGCCGGCTTTTTACTATTGTGGCTATTGCCAATAATTTTTCCGTATTTCCGTTTCGCATTTCACATGTTTGTAGGCAATTACTACAAAATGACTTTCAACTTGTATATACCGTTGGTTATTTTGTTTTTTAGCATGAGCGCGCTGAACGGAATACTTAAAAAGCGAAAAGTGAACCCATTTGCGTTAGGTGGCACTTGGCTTGTGCTCATGATAATTTTATTTGCCGATTTTTATCCGGAAACTATAAAAGCCATAAACACCCCTATACGAAATGCCGCTGCACTGCTTTTAACAGCAAACGCCCTGTTGCTATACAGCTTACAATACCGCAACATTAGTGTGTATTCAAAATACCTTATTTACGTGCTGGTAGTTGCAGAACTTTCGTATTTTGGTTACATAAGCCTCAACGACCGTATATTGCCCGGCACCAACCAATCCGCTATAGTTTCGCGTGGCGAATTGCGCTTACGAAACGGCTACAACGACTACACGGTTGAAGCCTTGGACTACATAAAAAAACTTGACATCGGTTTTTATCGTACCGAAAAAGACTACCAATCAGGCGACGCTATACACGGAAGCTTGAACGATGCCATGGCACAGGGGTATTTTGGTACCGCTTCGTACAGTTCGATGCAAGATTTAGATTATGTAAATTTTTTGGCTGCAATGGAACTCATAAACCCAAACAACGAAGCCGAAACACGCTGGATAAGGGGCTTACGAAGTAATCCTCTGCTTTTGCATTGGGCAAGTGTAAAGTATTTTTTAAGCAGCCCAACCCAAAATGATCCGGCATTTCCGAGTTCGTCGTATTTGCAAATGGGTTACGATTCGCTTACCCAGTTTTACGATGTTAAAGTGCTTAAAAGCCGGTACGCTTTGCCGCTTGGTTTTACGTACGACAAGGTAATTAAAGAATCGGAATTTATTGCACTAAAAAAAGAAGTTAAAGAAAGTGTTTTATTGAAATACCTAATTATTAACAACAACGACTCGGCACTATTTGCAGGTTTTGGCGGAGTATTAACCGATGATACCGTAAATGCTATTAGAACGTACCCTGAACTTGAAAGTGTAATAAATGCCCGACATAACGACAGTATTGCAATGAAAACTTTTAAACAAGACCATATTACCTACAGTATAAACACGAACAAAGAGCAAATTTTATTCTTTTCAATACCTCATAACATTGGCTGGCAAGCTTTTGCCAATGGTAAAGAACTACCTATTGTAAAATCGAATATTGGGTTTATGTCGGTTATTCTGCCGTTGGGTAATTATGAGTTTGAATTTAAGTTTACACCCTATTTAATGAAAGAAAGTTTTGCGGTACAAACCGGTTTTGAACTATTGTACGGAGGAATGATTGTATTTTTCTTTGTTTCGGAATTTAGAAAACGAAAGAAAAAACTACAAACACCGAGCAAAACCCCTGCGTAAATTGAAAATTATCTACAAAATACTTACTGCAATCCGAGGCGAAATGTTTTTAAATTTCGCCTCGCTTTTTAGTGTCGATATTATAGTTAAAATTAGTATTTACTTGTTGTTGCCGGTGTATCTGAATTTGATGACACAGGCTGAGTTTGGTGTTTACAATTACTTACTTTCGTTTGTTATAATTTCAAGCGGTTTACTTAGCTTTGGGCAAAACATTGCACAATCCAAACTGTATTTCGACGGAAATAATGAACAAGAAAGAGGCGAAATTCTTTTTTCTATTGCATCGGTTTGGGCTGTGATGTTTTTGGTTGGTTTTGCGCTAATTGTTATTTTTAACATCGACACATTTGTTGCCAACGCCTTGTTTAACAACTCGTTCGATTACCTGCCATACCGAAAAACTGCGCTAATGGCCGTAACTATTACCATTATCAACGGTATGCTGTTCAATTTTTTAGTTATTTCGAAACAAATTCGAAAAGTTCAAATTTTCAATCTATCAAAACTTCTGCTTATAAATATACTCAGCATAGGCGCAATGTTTTATTTTTCCGACAAGAGTGTAGCTGTAAGGCTATTATTTACCTATTTGTCCGAACTTTTTGTTTTGTTGTTTTTTGCAAAATATTTATTCAGCGCTTTCAAACTTCGTTTCAACTTAAAAACTGCAAAAAAAGCGCTTGCCATTGGGCTGCCTATTACCTTGGCATCGTTGCCGGCTTACGGAATTACTATTGCCGATAAATATTTCATAAACAAGTATTACGGAATCAACGATTTATCGGTTTTCTATTTGGCTTTCACCATTTCGTCGGTTTTGCCCATGGTGTTTTATTCGTTTAACAACGTGCTGTCGCCCGAAATTTTCAAAGAAAAAGATTTGTTGAAAAACTTGAAGCGAACCGGGAAAATACTGCTCGTTCTCGAACTTGTATTCGTACTTATTGCTGTTGGTTTGTGGTTTTCAATTTTTGTTTTGTTGAAATTCGATTTAATAAACGTAAATTACACAGAAAGCCTAAAGCTGTTGCCCATACTGTTGGCCGGACAAATAATTAGCATTGTTACGGCATTGCTTTCTATTTTCTTAATTCATTTCGAAAAAACCTATTTTCACACCCTGTTTGCCTTTGCGTTATTTTTACCAAGTGTTGCAATTACGTATTTTTTAACTTCTAAATTTGGCAATACCGGCGCAGCTTTTGCATTTCTGTTCAATGCATTGCTTGCAGCTTTGGTTTTCGGAACGGTAGTATTCCGAATAGTTAAAACCAAACTATCGTTTAATTCAAATGCCTCAACCTTATGAAAGTAGTAATATTAGCCGGCGGAATTGGTTCTAGAATAACCGAAGAATCGCACCTGAAGCCCAAACCCATGATAGAAATTGGCGACCAACCCATTTTGTGGCACATTATGAAAATTTATGCCGCTCAAGGGTTCAACGATTTTATTATTTGCCTTGGGCACAAAGGAAAAGTAATTAAAGAGTATTTTCTGAATTACTATATGTATAATTCCGATTTAAGCATCGACATTTCGACCAACAAAATTGAAATGCATGTTGAAAACTCGGACAAGTTTAATGTAACTTTGGTAAATACCGGACTAAATACCCAAACCGCCGGGCGAATTAAACGCATAGAAAAATATATTGACGACGACACCTTTATGCTTACTTATGGCGACGGCGTGGCCAATGTAAATTTGAACGAACTGCTCGAATTTCATAGAAAAAACGCAAAACTTGCCACCGTTACGGCAGTGCAGCCGCCCCACCAATTTGGCAGGTTGGTATTTGCCGAAAACGGAACAGTAGAAGCCTTTAGAGAAAAATTAGACAAGGATAGTTTTTGGATTAACGGCGGTTTTTTTGTGCTAAACAAAGGTATTTTTGAATACTTGGACGCGAACGCCGACCAAACCATGTGGGAAGACAGCCCGCTTGAAAAACTTACCGCCGACCGACAATTGGTTGCCTACAAACACCACGGATACTGGAAAAACATGGACGCTATGCGCGACAAAATTATTTTAGACGATTTATGGAACAACAACCGAGCACCTTGGAAAATTTGGTAAACCTTAAACTATTCGGCAATGCCTATTTTGGGCGCAAAGTGTTGGTTACCGGACACACCGGCTTTAAGGGTGCTTGGCTTTGGTTTTGGCTGAAACAAATGGGTGCCCAAGTTTGCGGCGTTTCGCTTAAACCCGCAACTGAACCCAATTTGTTCGAACTGCTCGAAGGCAAACTAAATACGGAAACCGACATTAATAATTTTGAAGCATTAAAAGAAGCTTTTGAAATATTTCAGCCCGAAATAGTATTTCATTTGGCGGCACAGGCTATTGTTCAGGATTCGTACTTGTTTCCGCAAAAAACCTTCGAAACCAATGTGCAAGGCACCGTAAATGTACTGGAAGCCTGCCGACAAACCGCTTCGGTTAAGGCTGTAGTGGTTGTAACCACCGACAAATGCTACCTAAACGCTGAAACCGACCGCGAGTTTACCGAAACCGACCCCTTGGGTGGCACCGACCCTTACAGCGCAAGCAAGGCCGCCGCCGAAATTGTTACCGAAGCTTACCGGAAATCGTTTTTTAATACACCCGAACGTAAAATTTACTGCGCAACCGCTCGCGCCGGCAATGTTATTGGTGGCGGCGATTGGGCAAACCACAGAATTGTGCCCGACATGGTTAAAGCAATTTCGGCAGGCAAGCAAATAACAGTCCGCAACCCGTTTGCCATTAGGCCGTGGCAACATGTACTGGATTCGATAAGTGCCTACCTGCTGCTTGGTCAGCGACTTTTAGAACAAAAACCGGAATTTGAAGGCGCTTGGAACTTTGGTCCCGAAAACAGTGCGTACTATACGGTAAAAGAATTGGTTGAAGAATTTTTGGAACATTGGAAAACCGATGCCATAGTTTTCGGAACCGATTCGAGCTATTTTTCCGAAGCTAAAACCCTAAAAATAAACAGCAACAAAGCCAAAACGCTGCTAAAACGCCAAACGGTTTGGAATTTTGAAGATACAGTAAAACAAACCGCACTTTGGTATAAAAATTTTTATGTTGAAAACAAAGTAAATTGCCAAAACAACTTACATTTGTACATTGAAAAAGCAAAAAAACTTAAACTAAATTTGGCAAACGGTGAAATTTGAAGAAACAATTATTAACGGACTTTTTATTGCTACGCCGGACAAAATTGAAGACCAACGCGGTTCGTTTGCTCGTTTGTTTTGCAAAAACACGTTTAAGCAAATTGGTTTCGATGCCGAAATAGTTCAAATTAATCATTCGTTTAATACAAAAAAGGCAACGTTTCGCGGTTTTCATTTGCAAATGCCGCCGGCTGCCGAAATAAAAATTATTCGTTGTTTGCGCGGTAAGGTGCTCGATTTTGCTATCGACTTGCGCAAAAATTCGCCTACTTTTTTGCAGCATTTCAGCCTTGAGCTTAGCGCCGAAGTTCCGCAACTATTTATAATTCCGAAAGGTTGTGCGCATGGTTTTCAGACATTGGAAAACAACAGCGAACTGCTCTATTTTCATACCGAATTTTACAACCCAAATTACGAAAGCGGAATTTCGGTATTCGACCCAATATTGAACATACGGTTGCCGCTCGAAATTTCGGAAATTTCGGAAAAAGATAAAAATCGTGTATTTTTGAAACCCGATTTTGAAGGTTTAAATTTTAAAACAAATTAAATTATACCATGAATTGTAGATTTTGCAACGAAGAATTAGTACACGTTTTTGCCGATTTGCACCATGCTCCGGCTTCAAATTCGTTTCTAACCAAAGCAATGCTGCAAGAACCGGAAGTTTACTTTCCGCTCAAAGTTTGGGTTTGCCACCGATGTTTTTTGGTTCAAATTGAAGAAGTGAAGCAACACAATCATATTTTCGATAACAATTACGTCTATTTTTCATCGTATTCGAGTTCGTGGCTCGAACACAGCCGAAAATTTGCCGAAATGGCGATAAACCGTTTCAATTTAGATAAAAACTCGTTGGTTGTAGAAATTGCTTCGAACGACGGTTATTTGCTTCAATATTTCGAAGAAAAAAAAATACCTTGCTTAGGTATTGAACCTACCGCAAATACGGCGCAGGTTGCAAAAAATAAAGGCATCGAAACATTGGTTGAGTTTTTTGGAATCGATTTGGCAAACAAACTTTCAACAGAAAACAAACGAGCCGACTTAATTGTGGGCAACAACGTTTTGGCGCATGTTCCCGACTTAACCGATTTTGTACAAGGTTTGTCGATACTGCTAAAACCGGCAGGCGTAATAAGTCTGGAATTTCCGCATATACTACAATTAATTAAGCACTTACAGTTCGACACCATTTACCACGAACATTTTTCGTATTTTTCGCTCTTTACCCTAACTAAAGTGTTTGAAAAATTTGGGTTGGAAATTTTTGATGTAGAAGAGTTGCCAACGCATGGCGGTTCGTTGCGAATTTTTGCACGGCATTTTACAATGGAAAAAGAAAAAAAGGAAAGTTGTTGGAATATAAAAAAGGTACTGAACGATGAAATTGCCAACGGTTTAACCACAATAACAAGCTACACAAATTTTCAATTTAAAATTGACAATTTGCGGATTGAAGTTTTGCATTTGTTTTCGACCCTAAAAAAAGAAGGAAAAACTATTGCAGCCTACGGCGCGGCAGCCAAAGGAAACACGATGCTAAACTATTTTGGCATAAAAACCGGAATAATTGATTATGTGGTCGATAAATCGCCCCACAAACAAGGAAAATATTTGCCCGGAAGTCATATTCCCGTAGTTTCCGAAGAATTTTTAAACGAAAACAAGCCCGATTACGTTATTATATTGCCTTGGAATATTAAAGACGAAATTATGCAACAACTTGCTTATATGAAAAATTGGGGAGGAAAATTTGTAATTTTAATTCCGGAAATTGAAATTTTATGAAACGAATACTATACGCAAAACCTTCGATAACCGAAAAAGAAGTAGCATACGTAACCGATGCAATAACTAACGGTTGGGGAGAAAAATGTTACGATTATATTTATCGGTTCGAAAATTCGTTCAGGCAATACTTGAGTGTGCCTTATGCCTTGGCAACTTCGAGCTGTACCGGCGCAATCCATATTGCTTTGGCTGCCATTGGTATTAAACCGGGCGATGAAGTTATTGTGCCCGATATAACTTGGGCGGCATCGGTAGTTCCGATAAGTTATTTAGGCGCAAAACCGGTTTTTGTCGATGTTCTTGAAACAACTTGGTGCATAAATCCGGAAAAAATTGAAGCCGCAATTACCCCAAAAACCAAAGCAATAATTGCAGTGCACTTATACGGCAACTTAGCCGAAATGGACGATATTATGCAAATTGCCCGTAAATACAACTTAATTGTAATTGAAGATGCTGCTGAAGCGTTAGGTTCGGAATACAAAGGTAAAAAAGCAGGCTCGATAGCCGATTTTGGCGTTTTTTCGTTTCACGGAACCAAAACCGTAACCACCGGCGAAGGGGGAATGTTGGTAGCAAACAACGCGGAATTATTCGAAAAAGCACGAATACTGTGGGATCACGGACGGAACCCTAAAACCGGAAAAATGTTTTGGGTTGAAGAAGTAGGCTACAAATACAAAATGTCGAACCTACAGGCGGCTTTAGGCACCGCGCAAATGGACCGTGTTGAAGAACTTGTGGCAAGCAAACGTACTATTTTCGCCCAATACAAAAAGGCTTTTGGCAATATTGCCGGAATACAATTGAATGAAGAACAAAATTATGCTAAAAACAGCTATTGGATGCCAACCCTTGTTTTCGCCCCCGAATTAGGAATTAATCGCGATGATTTAATTCGAACAATGAAAGCGATGAATATTGATATTCGAAACTTTTTTTATCCGGTTAGTATGTTTCCAATGTTTCAATCGGTTCGTGAAAATGTGGTTGC
>JAIFNC010000284.1 GCA_020047935.1 Bacteroidota bacterium | reverse complement strand
GAATTAGCGATAAATTTTCGGCACCAAACCAACCTTTTCCTACCACAAAGGCAACAAAATCGTCCCATAAAACTCCGGCACCGGCTTCAACGTACACATGCTTGTCTGTGGTTTTTACTACATTTATGTGCTTAATATTAGCTCTAATTACCAAACCGGGAAAATCCTTAGTAAACAATACATTACTCCCATCGCCCAAAACAAAATGCGAGTTGGTATGAAAAAAATCCTGAAATTCTTCGGTTGCCAGCGTAGTTCTTAGTTCAAATTCGTTGTTAAATTCAATATACTTAGCAGCGTTACAATCAACGTTAAAGCTTGTAAGCTCCTTCAAATTATAGTTGCTTATAATGTTCATGATTTGGGCATTTTAAATAATGGTAAATATAAATCTTTTCAAACTTAAATTTTGTGAGAAAACTCATGAATTTGAAAAAAGCACAAAAATATCATTTTTTTAATAAGTTTGTAAAATATTTTTCGATTTTGCAGAAAATTTAGTACTTTTAAAGTCTGAATACCAGTTTTGGGATGTTTTTTAATTTGAAATAAATGCTAATACCCGGTAATTATTTCTGAAAACTACCTTTAAACGGTTCATTTTGCCAACATTAATACCTATAATAATGAAATTATTTCTTAAAATTTTACTCGGCATTGCAATTTTGGGCGGGCTCGGCGCCGGCGGTTATTATGCCTATACCAAAATTAAAAGCACAAATAAACGCGATGCTTTTAGCATCATACCCGAAAATGCTATTTTTATTATCGAAACCGAAAATTTAACGCAAGCTTGGTCGTCGTTAAGCGAAAACAAGATTTGGAAAGGCTTGGTTAAAAACGAATATTTCAAAGACTTAAACAGCACCTTGGAAACAGTGAACAGCTTTTTGAAAAACAATGCGGCTGCCGATATCTTATTAAAAAACCGCCGATTGCTTGTATCAACTCATATGATTTCGGGTGTCGATTGGGATTTTGCCTTTGTTATTGATGTTGAAGAAATTGCAAATATGCCATTTCTTTCCGAATTTGCCGGCATGGCAGGCTACGAGGTTCAAGAATCGGATTATAATGGCAATGTAGTACTTCAGCTTACCGACAAAGCCGACCGGTCAACCGTAATTTACCTTACCATTATCGATAATTTGCTGGCGGGTAGCCTAAATGGCAGCCTGCTCGAAAATATAATTGACGGAAAAACCAACGATGTTTGGAATTCGAACAAAAACTTTACCCAAATTACCGAAGAAGTAAGAGATAAACGATTATTCAATTTCTACTTCAACTATAAAGAATTGCCCAAATTTATTCGCACCTTTACCGGTTCGGATGTTGAAATGGCGCAAACCATTGCATCGGCACTTATGGTTTCGGGTTTTATGATAGATATTACCGACGAAACCCTAAATTTTTCGGGTATTTCGAGCATCGACAGTACATCTTCATTTATAAAAGCTTTGGCACATACCGAACCTGCCGAATTTACGGCGTACAATATAATTTCGGACAAAGCAGCGTTTTATAATGCTATATGTTTCAAGAATTACAGCGATTTTCAGGAAATTCTGCTGGCTCAAGCATCTAACAGTATGGGCGATGATTTTTCGGATTATGCCAAAAATATTACCAAATTAGAAAGCCTTTTGGGAGTCGATTTGCAGAAAGACTTTTTTAGTTGGATAGGCAACGAAATTGCATTTGTTAAACTTCAACCCAACGAAAAAGCCAGAATTGAAGACGTTATTGCTATTATTCATACCAAAAACATCGATACGGCAATGCAAGGACTCGACCATTTAACTTCGCAGGTAAACAAGCGCACGCCGGTTAAATTCAAAACGGTAACCTACAACAACTTCGACATAAAATATTTGGAAATTAAAGGATTTTTCCGTATGTTTTTCGGAAAACTGTTCGATAAACTTGAAAAACCGTATTTTACTTCGGTTGAAGACTTTATGGTTTTCAGCAATTCGCAATTGGCGTTGGAAAACTTTTTGGACGATTATATAAAAGGCAAAACCTTGGCAAAAAAGGAATCGTTTCTTCAATTTAAGGAAAATTTTGAACCCGAAACCAATATTTGTTTTTTTGTACAGATGCCTAAAATGTACGATAATATGCAGAATTTCATGAATTTAGAAAATAAATTGGCACTTGAAAAAAATAAAGAAACTATTCTAAGTTTTTCGCAAATAGGTTTTTCACTTAAAGCTAAAAAAGGCAGTTTTACCAATACTTTGGCAGCCGGATTTAATGAAGAAGCCTTAGTACTGGAAAGTATTGAAAACTATACCGACAGTGCATCGGCAGCCCTATTTGCCGATACGGTGGAAAATTTAGGATTAAACGTTTATACCGATTCGGTTAAAACCGACGGACGCTTCGAAATTAAATACACAGAAGGGTTTACACGGTTCGAAGGGTTTGTTAAAGCAGGCAAATTGAGCGGTTTGGCGCGCGGCTACTATCCGTCGGGGGTATTATTTTATACCGTTAATTTCGAAAACGACCTTGCAGAAGGCGAAACCGTATTTTATTACGACGATCCAAGCGAAAAACGCTTAGCAACTGCCACTTACAGCAAAGGCGTATTGGAAGGAGCTTACAAAGAATTTTATCCTGCCGGTGCACGCAAAGCCGAATTTAACTACAAGGACGGCGCAAAACACAAGGAAGGATTTTTCTATTTTGAAACCGGCGCCGTAAAAATTGAAGCCGAATATAGAAACGGAATGAAAACCGGCAGATGGAAGTATTTTGATGAAAATGGCAACAAAATAGAAACGGAACGATGGCGTAAAGGAGAGCTTAAAGGAGGTAAAGAAAACGCTGCAATATAATTTGAGAAAGCACTTCTGTTTTCATTTATAAAATAACACATAGGCACTTAGTAAACAAATAATTGAAAAATTACGTTTACTTGGTGCCTATATGGTAATAACTGAATTAGTATGATTTATACCATTAATTGGTTGAATAAGGCTTTAAAAAGAAAGAGTGAATTTAAGGATGCACACATTTCTTCGATATATTGCAAAGCATGCATTGCATTTCTTTTCAATACAAAACGCATTTTAAATCAAAGATTTACACCGTTTGATGTACCCTAATTTACATAAAATATACTACAGTCCTCTTATTGGACTCAAAATCTATTAACTTACTAATATATAATCAATTAAAAATATTATACAGTTTGTAATATAACACCAACACAAAGCTACAATATATTGTTTTTCAACTATTTAAAGTACTTCATATCAAGTAAAGAATCAAATTTACAAAAATAACCGAACTTTCAACTTATTTTAAATTATAACATTCCTATTAGCAACTTTGAATTACAATTAAATAAAGACATGAAAGTCTTTTTCTTTATTTTAATAAACTAAATTCACAACTTATTGTATTTTAAATATATACATAACTTATTGAAAGTAATTATTTAAGTTAAAACAAATACAAATTGAACAATAAAAAAGAAATTTTGCTGCAAATACGGTTATTTTAGTAAAGCTAAATTTAACTTTTTACAGCAAAACTTCAATTATTAAATATTATACTTACGTTTAATTTTCAATAGCTGCATTCCTGCCATTATTGCCCCCCATACCGGACCAGCCGGTAAGTTTTTTATCGAAAGTATTTATGCAAACCAGTCTGCCATCGGCGCCTGAAACGTAAATTTTACCATCGTTTACCACCGGCTGAAAGTTGAGTGCCTGATTGGTAATAAATTCTTTAATTAATTTCCCGGTGGCAACATTATGAATTAGCACTTTGCCTAATCGTCCGGCAGTAATTATGTGTCCGCCGGCATAGGCAGGCATGGCAGCGGAAGCCAAAGCAATACCTTCGCCGGTTTCAGTTTCAAACTTATGCGCCCATTTTTCGGCACCGGTAGTAGCATCAAAACACACCAGCCTGCCTCCTATTACAGTTACATTTTGGTTACTAATGTTTAAAATCGAAGCGTCGTTGGCACTCATTAACTGATGTGCTCCCATATCGGTAGAAGCCCCAAAATAGGCCTTTCCTTTGAAATTCGAATAAATAAACGGTGCTTTGCTAAAATCCTTGATATCGTATCGGGCAATTAGTCGGCTTTCGTTGGTTATGCCGCGTATCGAAACGTACAAACTATTTCCATTTATGGTTGGCGGACAAATTGCTTTGGCATTTGCACTTGTTATTAGTGTGCCATCGGTTGCATTAAAATGGTACAACATGCCGGAATGAGTCGTATAAAACACCCCATTTTTAGCAATTACCGGTGCCGCCAATACTTCGGAATCTATACTGTTTTGCCACACCACATTGCCGGTTTTAAGGTCGAAACAAGCCGCTACATAAGCGTTCGGACTGCGTGTATTATGCGACCTCAGGTCGTTGGGGTAAACTACATACACTTTACCGTTGGCAACACTGGGCGAATGGTAAATATTAGGCCCCAACCATTTAGACCAAGCCAAAACTCCGGTTTCGGCATCAATTGCGTATAGGGTGCACGATTGCGAAATAACCAACACAATGCCCCCTTCGAACATAGCAGCCGACGGGCCGTTTTCGCCCAAGTTTACAGCCCACTTAAATGCGCCGGCTTTATCGAAACAATAAAATTCGCTGGAATAAAACCCGCCGCCGCTAAATATATTGGTTTCGGTAACCAACGGCGTGCAAACCGGCGACTGCGAGCTAAACTCAAGGTCGTAACCATAACTTTTAGTTACCTTTTTCGAATTATTTTTGGCAGGTTTTATGGGCACTTGCATAAATTCGGTCAAAAAGCCTTTGCTATCGCGTTTTGTAGTGGTGTAAAAAGTTCGAATATTTTCGGTACCCATATAGGCAACATCCGAACGGGTGGTATGCATACTTTGTATACGCGGCCAATCATACACATACAAATCGCGTTCGTAAGTTAAATTCAATTGATATCGGAACCCTTTGGGCAGCAAAAAGTTCACTTTCCCGTACCGGTCGGTAACCGATTTGTAAACTTTGCCGGTTTCAATAACATTCAAAAACACGTTTTCGTTGGGCAGCAAACGCTCTTGTCGGTCGCGAACCGTAATTCCGAGCATAACCCTTGCCGACGATGGCTTAGGATATTCGGGCAATTGCTGCGTAATGGTATCGTTATTCATGGTTTCTTTAACATTTGTCAGTTCGAAACGTAAAATTTTGGTAAAACCCATTTCTTCGGTAAATTGCACGGTATAATTCATGTAGTCGCGTAATTGTTCAACGCTAACGCTATAATCACCGGGCTCAACAAGCAGTCGTACAATGCCTTGGTCGTCGGAAAAAGCTTTATACACTTTTCGGTTTCGCACCGAATACAAGCTCATGGAAACATTGGGCAACCGAACATTGTTTAAGGTTACCAAATTAAACTTGCAAAGCACTTCGGTTGTCGTTTTTTTTGCATTATACGGCAGCTTTTGTACGATGGTATCGGGCAACATGGTTACATCGGCCAACATACCCGGCAGCACAATGGTTCTGTTTACGTAACTTAATCCTTCATCGGGTGCTTGAACCGATGTTTGCTCAATATTATTGGCGGTAACTTTATAGAGTTTGCCTCGTGGCACAAAAAACTCAGCCATACCCGAACTGTTGGAAAAAGCGTAACTTTCTTTTCCTCCGGGGTCTTCAGTTACACTTATTTTTATGCCCGAAAGCGGAATTCGCTTTTCATTTTCAATTCTGAAATATAAGTACACCCTTTCTTGCGCAAAAATTGTTGCAAGACCGGAAAAAAAGAGAGAAAATGCTAAAATTGCTAATCGTGTTTTCATACTATTCTTTTTATTGATTAAAAAACAGATTTTTCTTCAATAGAAATCCTTTTTCAGTAAAATAGTAAACGGCAATTTTTCCATTTAAGCATTCAAAAAGCAATAAATTTGATTTGCACATTTTGGTGGCAATAGAAACAAAAAAAGCGAACCGTGAAGTTCGCTTTTTTGTGACACGTCCGAGATTCGAACTCGGGACCCCTTGCTTAAAAGGCAAATGCTCTACCGACTGAGCTAACGTATCGTTTTTCGGAGTGCAAAAGTACGGAATTTAATTTTAATTACAAAATATTTTCAGTACTTTTTTTAAAATATTTTAGTTTTTAAAATCTCGGGTTTAATCTTCGTATTCGTAGCTTATAAGTTCGAAAGGAACTTCCAAAATATCCTTAAAATCTTCACCGGCTTCTTCCAAATCTTCATCATCGTCCGGAAAATACCAACGAATCAAAACATCTTTACCCTCGGTATGCATTTCTTCTATTTTTTGCATAAGCGAAAGCAGCATTTTAGCCGAAGCCGTATTGTAGTAAGTAAGTTTGAAATCAAATACGGTTTTAGGGTTCGGATTTTTTCCGTATTCCTCCAACCATTCAATTAGAGGCATGTAAAATTTCGATACATCTTCGGGGCATGAGCGTCCGGCCACCAGAAATGAATTCTTGACCGCATCGAAATAAATATCGGGAAGCACTCTATTTCCGGCTATTTTAATAGTTTCCATAAATAAATTAATCGAATATTAAATTTTAAAAATACCTTAAACCGATAACTAATATGTCATCAATTTGGTGCAAGCTACCTTGCCATTCTAACAAAACACGTTCCAAATTTTCTTTTTGTTCTTTCATTGGCAGTTTATGTACACTTTGGAGCAAATTTTTAAATCCGCTTCTAAGCATTTTTCGTCCGGTAGTTTCGCTAAATTGGTCAGCGTATCCGTCTGAAAATATGTAAATTGTATCATCTTCTTTCAGTTCAATTTCTCTTGCTGTAAATGGTCTTTCACTTTTATAATAAATTCCGATTGGCATTTTGTCAGCTACTAACGAAATAAGTTCATTGTTACGGAATATATATACCGGATTATAGGCACCTGCAAAATTCAAGGTATTCATTTCAATATCAATAATACATACCGCTACATCCATTCCATCGGACGATTCGCCTGACTTACCACTCTGATGCAGTGCATTTTTAATATTATCGCGCAGAATATTAAGCATTTCGGCAGCATTTCGAATTTTGCGGTTATTAATAATTTCATTCATAAAAGCCATGCCCAACAAACTTAAGAAAGCTCCCGGCACTCCATGTCCGGTGCAATCGGCAACGGCAAAATAAACTCTGCCATCCATTTCTTTTATCCAATAATAATCGCCACTTACAATGTCGCGTGGTTTATTAAGAATAAAATAATCGGCGAAGTTTTTTTCGAATGCTTCGGTTGTAGGCAGCATTGCATTTTGTATACGTTTTGCATAATGAATGCTGTCTTTTATTTTAATGTTTTGTGCAGTAACCAATTCATGCTGAATTTCAATTTGCTCTTTTGCTCGGCGTATTTCTTTAGTTCTGTTCGCCACAGCAATTTCGAGCTGGCGCCTCTGTTCGGTAAGTGTTCTTATTTTAATATTCAAATAAAGGAAAAAACTGCCTACAATAAAAACGAAAACAAACAAATAAAACCACCATGTTTGCCAAAACGGGGGTTTAACATGAATGTTGATTTCAATCGGAGTTTCGTTCCAAATACCATCGGAATTTGTTGCCTTCACTTTAAAAGTATAAGTACCGGAAGGCAACGAGGAGTACATGACAAAACGTCGGGTTCCTGCCTGGGTCCATTCTTTGTCGTAACCTTCCATTATATAGGCGTACTTGTTTTTTTCTGAAGAAGTATAGTCTAAAGCAGCAAATTCGAACGAAAAGATTTTATCTTCGTAGCTTAAGTAAATATCTTTTACATAAGGTAAACCATCTGTTATAACAGACGTAACGCCCGGACGAACCAATTTGTTGAGCACCTTAAATTCGGTAATCATAACTTGGGGTTTAAACATGCTTTCAAAAATGCTGTCGGGATGGAAAGAGTTGAATCCGCGGATGCCACCAAAATACAAATATCCGATGCTGTCTTTTGCATAAGAACCTTGCAAAAATTCGCGGCTCTGCAAACCATCCGACACATCGAACATTCTAAACGTATGATTATCAATTGAAAAACGCGCCAATCCGTTTAGGGTACCAAGCCATAAATTGTTATTATTGTCGGGCAACAAGCCATATACTATGCCACCAAATGAAATTTCGTTATTTACAAAGTTCGTAAAATGGTCTTTTTTAGGATTATATAAATTTAATCCGCCCGCTGTTCCTATCCATAATTGGCCTAAATTATCAATAGTCATTGAATAAATATCGTTATCTAATATCGAATGTTCGTTATCAATTTGCTGATAATATTTAACAAATAAACCATATTCCGAATCGTATCTGTTCAAGCCATTATCGGTACCTACCCAAATAAACCCTTGTTTATCTTCAATTATGCTAAGTACTCTGTTATCGCTTAAACTGCCCATATTTGAGGGCGAATGCTTATAAGTTCTTATTTTTCTATTGTTTAGGTCAAAAAGCGAAATGCCGTTTTTTGTTCCTGCCCACATTCGGTGCTTGGAATCGAAATATAAACAAGAAACTTCATTCGATGCTAATCGGGTATTTTCTTGCTGATAAACCAGTACTTCATTTTTTTTCAAATCAATAACATTCAATCCGCCTTCGTCTGTTCCTACCCAAATTTTGCCTTCGTGGTCGCGCGCTAACGAACGGATGCGATTACTGCTAAGTTTAAAGCCCCTGCTCTGCGACACGTTATAATAGGTGTATTCACCGGTTTTTTTATTGTATCGATTCAACCCGCTAAAATCGGTTCCCAGCCACAAATCGCCTTCGGGAGTTGCCAGAATTGCTCTAACTCGGTTGCCCGAAAGCCCTTTTTCTTTGCTCGGATATATGGCGCTGAATTTTTTTGGTCGTAAATCGAACTTATTTACCCCACCTCCGCGTGTACCAACCCAATAAATTCCGGATTTATCTTGTATTATATCGCGTACATCGTTAAAACTTATTGAATTAGGGTCGTTTAAATCATTCAAATAATTGCTAAAGGTTTTGGTTTTCGTATTGTACAGCGAAAGTCCGCCCGACTGGGTTCCTACCCACATATTGTTTAATGCATCTTTATAAACAACGTTTATGTTATTTTTCTGATTATCGCTAATATCAGCAGGATAAGGATATAAGACCGAATGTTTGCCGGCTTTATCTATAATTACAATACCTTTTGAAGTACCTACCCACAAATTACCTGATGCATCGTAAGCTAAACTTCTAATTTGAAATCCAACTTCATTGATTCCTATTTCAAAAGTTATTTGTTTAAAGTTCGACTTGTTTTTTTCCAAATAATTCAACCCTTGCTCAGTCCCTACCCATACACCATTTTTATCATCGGGCAAAATAGACCAAATTCTATCGTTTACAATACTGGTATTGTCATTCGGATTATTTAAATACCTAACAACTTTTTTTGTTTTGGGGTCTAAGCTGTTTAAACCGGTACCGGCGGTTCCTATCCAAATTATTCCGGCGGCATCCAAAGCCAATGCTTGAATTTTATCGCCCGACAAACTATTGGAGTTAAGCGGATCGTTTTTGAAATTAGTAAAAAGGTCGGTTCGCGAGTTATACCTATTAACACCTCCGCCCCAAGTACCTATCCATAAATTGCCATCGGCATCTAATACCAATTTATTTAAATTGTTGCTCGAAATAGAGCCTGAATCGCGCCGATTGGTAAAAAACGAGTTAAACCTATAACCATCGTACCTGTTCAACCCTCCGTCTTGCGTGCTAAACCACAAAAAACCATTGTTATCCTGACAAACATTATATACTACACTGTGCGATAAGCCATCGTCAATTGAAAGTTTAGAGAAAACAATATTTTGAGAAAAAATATTGTTCGTAAACATTAAAATACTAATAGCTATAAATAAATAACTTTTATTATATTGCATAAAACTTATACATTAGAATTTAGCCAATGTTTTTTATTCTAAAACTCGAAACAAGATACGTAATTCTTTTAAAATAAAAAAAATGAACCGAACTTTTTTAAATATTTTATTCTCAAGCGTAAATTCAAGGAATTATTCGAACAAAAATTAAAAAAAAATCGTTTAAATATAGGAAAGATTACTGAAAGGTATTAAAATTGCAGTAAATTTACGAAAATATTTGAAAAACATTTAACCATGCAACGTTATTTAATTTTTATACTGCTCATAGGTATACTAAGTAATTCATGTACCGAGGGCGATTCGCTCTTTACCGTTTCAACCGAAGAATACTCAGTTTCCGGAACCATTACTACCTTAAAAGGTCATATTGAAACCTCCGGTGCGCAAATAATTGAGCATGGGCACTGTTGGTCAATTACCGAAACTGAACCGAACCTCGAAAATTCATCATTTACGGCTCATGGTGCACTCGTTACAAGCGGCGACTATTCATCGGCAGTAACCGGTCTAAAAGCTACCACTTATTATTATCGTGCCTATGGTTCTTCGACAACTGAAACAATATACGGCGAGGTAAAAACACTTAACCTGAAATATGAATTTCCAACGGTTTATATCGATTCGGTATATCAAATTTCGCCTTCCGGTGCCTTAGTTGCCGGACAACTGATAATAACCAAAGGCGAAGCTGAAAATTTTGGCATTTGCTGGTCGCATAATGCCGACCCTACTACACAAGACAATAATATAGCCATGGGTCGGTCGGCAACCAGTCAATCGTTTGTTATTCCAATCTCAAACCTCGATGCACAAACAAATTATAATATTCGCGGATTTATAATTTACAACAAAAAACTCGATTACGACCGCAATGTAACGTTTAAAACATTGGCATCCGAAAATATTTGGGTTGAAAAAGCGTCAAATTCTTTGCGCCCGCGAGTTGGTGCAATAGCTTTTTCGGTAAACGATTATGGTTATTACGGCACAGGCGACGACGGACAAGGTTCAAAAAACGACATTTGGAGGTTCGACCCTCGTTTGAACGGATGGACACAAATGGCTAATTTTAAAGGAAGCAGAAACGGTGCATTTGCGTTTGTGGTTGATAAAAGAGTATTTGCCGGTGGTGGCGAAAGCGGTTTAGATATGTATTCAGACTTTTACGAATACGACTATGCTAAAAACATTTGGGCTTCAAGAGCCGTTTTTTACAATCAAAATGCGGTTAAAAATGCTGCTTCTTTTAGCCTGAAAGGCAAAGGCTACGTAGTTTGCGGTCAGTTTGGCAGCGCATTAAGTTCAGTTTACAGCTACGACCCCGAAATTAATTCGTGGAGCAAAAAGAAAAATTTTGTAGGCGGCGCTCGCGCTTTTGCTGTTGGCTACAGCACATCGGAACATGGTTTTGTAGGTTTGGGCGAATCGGAAACCGAACTATTCGACGATTTTTGGCGCTACGATCCCGCTACCGACGAATGGTCGAAATTAAATGCATTTAAAGGCGGAAAACGAAGCAAAGCAAGCATACTGGTACTTTCAACCGAGGCATATGTAGGGTTGGGTACCGATGGTGTTGAATCGAAAACCGATTGGTATCGGTACAACCCGGGAACCGATTCATGGACTACCCTTTCATCCTTGCCTTCCGTTGCACGACATTCAGCAGTTGCCTTTTCGGTTGGTGCCTATGGCTACATAATTGGCGGCAAAACCTACTTGGAAAAAACCGATATTTGGCAATATAAGCGTTAAACCGGTTGCCCAACATACTTTCAATTAAAAAAATAAACCGAATTCAATCAATTCGGTTTATTTTTTTTTGCTGAAATTCAGGCATTTGCAAATTTACAATGCCAAATTTAATGTATTTCGAATTTTTGAAGTTAAACTTTCGTACTTTTTTCTATATTTACGAAAAATTCATGCACTCATACCATAAAACACTACCATATGAAACAAAAGGAAAAAGACCTTGCTCAGAATTTAATCAACTTTATTTACTCAAGCCCTACTCCTTTTCACGCAGTTGAAAACCTTGAAAAAATTTGGGGCTACAAGGAATTTAAAGAACTTAAATTTGAAGACAAATGGCACATTGCACCGGGCGGAAAATATTTTGTAACCAAAAACGGTTCGGCAATGTTTGGTTTTATAGCCGGAACCGGTAAGCCACAAGAACATGGTTTTAAGATAATTGCAGCACATACCGACTCGCCGGTGTTTAAAATTAAGCCGTCGCCCGAATGGGTTGTGGCCGGCAATTACTTAAAGCTTAATACCGAACCCTACGGCGGAATAATTATGAGTACTTGGTTCGACCGTCCGCTTTCGTTGGCAGGTCGAATTTCGTTGCGCTCAAACAACACCTTAAAACCCACGGTTAAAAACATTCGCATCGACCGACCCATTGCCTATATTCCGAACTTGGCAATACATATGAACCGCGAAGTAAACAACGGAACTCCTATTAATGCCCAAACCGATGTTTTGCCTATTTTAGGTATGATTAACAGCACGTTTGAAAAAGAGAATTACCTTATTTCATTATTGGCAAAAGAAGCAGGCGTGGCTCAGACCGATATTTTGGATTTTGAGCTTTTCTTGTTCGAGTTTGAAAAAGGTTCGTTTGTTGGATTAAACGAAGAATTTATTTCGTCGGGAAAACTCGATAATTTGGCTATGGTTCATGCAAGTGCAATTGCATTGGCAAATGCCGAGCCTGCAAAAGCTACGTGTGTTGCCGCATTTTTCGATAACGAAGAAGTTGGTAGCCAGACAAAACAAGGCGCAGCCGCACCGGTGCTTAAAACCATTATAGAACGGGTAGTATTAGCCTTGGGTGGCGATACGGACGATTTTTACCGCGCTGTTTCGCAATCATTTATGATTTCGGCCGATATGGCACATGCCTTGCACCCAAACTACGAACACAAATACGACCCGTTGAACCGACCAATTATGAACAAAGGACCGGTTATTAAAATACACAACGGACAAAAGTACACTACCGATGGCGTTACCGGAGCCGTTTTTGCACAATTGTGCGAAAGTAAAGGCATTCCGTTTCAGAAGTTTGTAAACAGGTCGGATGTTGCGGGCGGAAGTACCTTAGGCAATATTTCTACATCGCAACTCGATATAGCAACCGTTGACGTTGGCAACCCTATGTTTGCCATGCACTCAATTCGCGAACTTTCGGGTGTAACCGACCACTTGTATATGAAAGAAGTTTTTGATGCTTTTTATGAATTGTAGCCATCTACGGTAAAGCATTTGACACAATAAAAAAGACCCGTTACAAATTTGAATCGGGTCTTTTTTGGCTATTTAAAAATATTTCCAACTGTTATTTTGCCATTTTATCGGCAAGCAGTATAGCATTATACACATTAACAATTCCGCCGGTTTTGCAAAGTTGTGCAAATTTAACCAATTCATCTTTGCTTCCCGGTTTGTTAACCAATTCTTTTTTATAGCTTTCAACCGATTTTAAAAGTATACTTCGAACTTGAACTGCAGTTAGTTGCGGATAATAGCTTAAAACTAACGCTGCAGCACCTGCTACAACCGGCGATGCCATGCTGGTACCATCGAATCTTTCGTAATTGTTTTCAGGCGTGGTAGAATAAATTTGAACACCAGGTGCAAATAAATCGACCATCTTTTTGCCATAATTAGAAAAATTACCAACAAAACTTGAATTGGTACCGTAATCAGAAGCGCCAACTTCAATCCATGTCGAAAATTCTTTAAAACCCTCGTAACTTCGTGTTGGGAAGTTATCGGTAACATCTACATTTTTAGCATCGTTGCCGGCAGCATGAACCAAAAGAACACCTTTTTTTGAAGCGTATGCAAATGCTTTCGCTACAATTTCCGGATTCGCACTATAGTCTTTACCAAAGCTCATATTTATAATGCGCGCACCGTTATCAACTGCATAATAAATAGCATTGGCAACGTCTTTATCACGTTCGTCGCCATCCGGCACTACACGAACCGACATAATTTTAACATTATCGGCAATGCCTTTCATTCCTAAATTATTGGTTCTGGTAGCAGCAATAATTCCGGCAACATGCGTTCCGTGGTCGGCATCCGGCCCTTTTACATCGCTGTTTCCATAAATACGTTCGTTTACATTGTCGTAATTATCACCCACAATGGCACGGCTATTTAAATCGGGGTTTAGTTTATATTTTATATAACCACCATAATAGTTAATTACTTCAGTTATATAATCGGTACTCAAACCACGCATTAGCGAATTATAATAAAAAGTTACAATACCTGCCAATTCTTTATCGTCTGTGGTAATAGCTTTTACTTCTTCGGCACTTGGGTTTTCTTTACCCAAAAACGATTCAACTGCCTTTTTTGCAGCCAAAAAGCGTTCTGAAAATCCCAAAAATCCATCATAATTATCCTGATATTCTTTACGTTGTGTTTCAAAATCGGCTTTAACAATCTGCCATTTACCAAATTCTTTTTGCTCTTCTTTTGGCACTTCGGTGGCAACTTTGGTTCCAAATTTTGCGGCATAAGTTTTATACAAACGAGCCAGCTCCAAATTATCTTGGCTCACATTTTCGCCTTTAGCGTTGCCTAAAAAACTCCAACCGTTTACATCGTCAATATAGCCGTTTTTATCGTCATCCATACCGTTTCCTGCAATTTCATCTTCATTTACCCAAATATTATCTTTCAAATCTTCGTGGTAAATATCAACGCCCGAATCAAGCACTGCAACCACTACCGGACTTGATTTTCTGTTTTTTAAAATTTCAGCATACACTTTTTCCGTGCTTATACCTCGAATATTATCGGCATTTTTATCTAAATTAAACCAATTTTCAGGCGATTTGTTTTGCGCATTCATCCCCAAAAAAAGCACACACAATGAAAGCGCGCTTACGAGAAATTTTTTCATATTACGAATTTTAAAATTAAACAATACATCAATTTTTATAGTTAAACTTTTTTTTCTTCAATTTATTTTAAAATTTGGCTAAAAAAACGTTATTTAATCGGAACGCTAAGGTAAAATGTAGTACCAACATGCAACATCGAATTACAAGTTAGCTCGCCACCAAGGGCTTGCGCATTTGCTCGTGCTAAGCTTAAGCCTAAACCGGTTCCGGCATGTCGGCTGTTTATTGCATTTTCAACTCGATAAAACCTGTTAAACAAATTTTTCAGTTGTTCAGGTGCAATTCCTATACCGGTATCTTTGACAAAAATTTCAATACATTCATTTCTGAAAACATATCCAATTTCAACAAAACCCAATTCGGTATATTTCAATGCATTGGAAAGTAAATTTATGATAATTTTTTTAAGCAGCGCTTCGTCGGTTTCAATGTTGTCGCGACCGTCGGCAATTTTTTGTTTGAAAATAATTCCTATGTTTTTATCTTTATATTCTTCAGAAAAAACAGTAATTAGTTCACCAATAACTTTATTAAGTTCGATCGTGCTTTTTGTAACTATTACTTGGTTGTTTTCAATGGTCGAAAGAATTTGTAAATCGTGAACTATGTTTTGTAATAATTTGGCATTGCTCGAAATTATATCGATAAAATAGCGTCTTTTTTCAATTTCAATATTTTCGTTATTTACCAAATCGGAAAAGCTTTTAATAGCTTTCAACGGAATTTGAATACCGTGCGAAACATCCTGAATAAATCCGGTCTTAAACGAATCGCTTTGTTCGGCACGTTGCTTTGCAATTTGCAGTTTTGCACTTTCTTCGAGTAATTTGGCTTTTATATTACCCTGTAAAGTAAGCGCTTCGCGCAAATGGGTGATTAATGAAATTACCGCAATAATTAGTATTAGGTTAAATGCCATAAAATTTATACCCACTGCCAAAAAAGCCGAAGCATTCATCATAAGTGGCTTATATTCAACATTTAATGTTACTGAAATAATAAAATATATAAAAAGCACTAAATTTAAAACAAAGGTAGCAACAGCTACTTTTTCGTTAATAATTAACGCACTTAAAATTGAAACAGCCATTAGGTATATTAACGCCGGACCAAAAAAACCTAAATAATAAAACAGCATAATACCTAAAAAATAGATAGTAAACAGAAACAGAATTTTTTTGAATAAAATTGAAAAACTTGAATCGAAGGCAATAAATATGATAATAAGCATACCCACGGTATCGAAAAAAATAAGCCCATACATTTTTGCCAAAATACCGGCAGTAGCACCCAATATATATACTACCACCGAAACGGGCAGAATTACCAATACAATCCGGAAAAAAAATAAGTTTCTCCACAAATCAACCGTATCCAATAGGCTGCTTGGGCTATTAAACATTTTTCTTCGGAAAAATTCAACGTATCTTTCGAGTAATTTATTTATTCGCATTTTTCAAAATTAACGACCATACAAAAGAAACAAAATTACATTTTTTAAGTCGAAAAAAAAGCATAAACCAAAAATAAAATTAATATGCCTGAATATAATAGTATTCAGGCATATACAATAAAATATCCTTATATTTATTTAAGAATTACCATGCAAAAAGCGGAAATTGCGTCATCATTTCGTTTACTTCGTTTTTAACTTTAGCAATCGCTGCTTCGTCGTTAATATTGGTAATTACCCGGTCGATGAACTCAACAATTTGCGGAATATGTACTTCGGTTAAACCGCGTGTGGTAACAGCCGGTGTACCAACCCTGAAACCTGAAGTGGTAAACGGCGAACGCGAATCGAACGGAACCATATTTTTATTAATGGTAATATCTGCTTTAACCAAGGTTTGTTCTACTTGTTTACCATGAATATCGGCAACTTTAGTACGCAAATCGATAAGCATCGAGTGATTGTCGGTGCCGTTTGAAATTACCTTGTAACCGCGATTTATAAATTGTTCTGCCATTATTTTGGCATTTTTCATTACCTGAATTTGGTAGTTTTTGAAATCGTCGGTTAACGCTTCGCCAAAAGCAATTGCTTTAGCAGCAATAATATGTTCAAGCGGTCCGCCTTGCATACCGGGGAAAACAGCCGAATCGAGCATAGCCGACATCAGTTTGGTTTCGCCTTTTGGCGTTTTGAAGCCCCACGGATTTTCGAAATCTTCGCCTAACATAATAATACCACCACGCGGCCCGCGCAAGGTTTTATGCGTAGTTGAAGTTACTATATGACAATGCGGAAACGGATTGTTAAGCAAGCCTTTAGCTATTAAACCGGCAGGGTGAGCAATATCGAAAAAAAGAATAGCGCCAACTTTGTCGGCAATTTCGCGCATGCGTTTGTAGTCCCAATCGCGCGAATAAGCTGAAGCTCCACCAATAATCATTCGAGGTTTTTCGCGCAAGGCTATTTTTTCCATTTCGTCGTAATCAACTCTTCCTGTTTGCTCATTTACTTGGTAAGCAACCGGTTGGTATAAAATACCCGAAAAATTTACGGCAGAACCGTGGGTAAGGTGTCCACCATGTGAAAGGTCTAAACCCATGAATTTGTCGCCCGGGCGCATACAAGCCAAAAATACGGCAGCATTTGCCGAAGCACCTGAATGCGGTTGAACATTTGCATAGGCAGCACCAAACAATTCTTTTAAACGATTGATAGCAAAATTTTCAGAAATATCTACCACCTCGCAACCACCGTAATAACGACGTCCGGGGTAACCTTCGGCATATTTATTATTCATAACCGACCCCATGGCTTCAATAACTTGCGGGCTTGCGAAGTTTTCCGATGCAATAAGCTCTATTCCATGAAGTTGTCTGTTGTATTCCTGCTGAATTAAATCAAAAATTACGGTGTCTCTTTTCATTCTTTTTATTTTGAATTAGTTGGTTTTTCAATGCTAAAAATTTCGGCACAAAAATAAATACAAACATTCGTTTTAATGCTGATTTTAATCAATTAATTCAAAATAAAAATTATTTTTCTGCACCACCTCTAATTTAATTAAAAAACGAACTATAAATACAGCTAATTAAACGAATTAAAATACCTTGAAATTTAACAAATTACTGTTCAGATTCGCCATATTTTTCGGATTAAAATTCTTTTTTCTGATTTTTATTTGAAAAATTCAATAACAAATTTCACAAAAACATGTTGTAAAGCATTTTTTTCCTCAAAATCATTTCGTAATTTTACGAAATATCGAAACGAAAATTTCAGAAACGATAACATATTGAAAATCATTTCAATAAAACTTCAAATTAGTTGAATAAAATGCAAAACATTAGCAAAAGCAGCTAAGGTTTCTAATCAAAAACTAAAACCGCTAAAACCAAATAAGAAATAATAAATGGAATTATTACAAAACCTGGCCGACGGCGCACAAGCTCCGCTATTATACGCATTTATCTTAGGCTTAATGTCCTCCATTAGCCCATGTACTTTAGCTACCAACATTACCGCTATTGCCTACATTAGCAAAGAACTGACCAATAAACGCAAAATTTTCCTGAACGGAATTATTTATACCTTAGGAAGGGCTATTTCGTACACTTCATTGGGGCTAATTTTGTATTTCGGGGCAAGTAAATTCGAAGTTGCCAAGCTTTTTCAGGCAAACGGCGAAAAAATATTAGGCCCGCTGCTCATTATAATTGGCATTTTTATGCTCGATATTTTTACAATCAATTTTCCGTCGTTTAATAAGCTAACCGAAAAAATGCAAATAAAATCCAAGAACGGAAGCAGTTTAAGTGCCCTGCTGCTGGGAATGTTGTTTGCGCTGGCATTTTGCCCATACGGTGGTGTGTTGTTTTTCGGAATGCTAATTCCGCTAACCATTGCAAGTGCTTCGGGCTTATATTTACCCATTGCTTTTGCCTTTGCAACCGGCTTACCTGTAATCATAATTGCCTATCTGTTGGCATTCAGTGTGTCGAGCATTGGCGGTTTCTACAACAAAATACAAGTGTTTCAAAAATGGTTTAACCGCGTGGTAGCTGCAATATTTATTTTGGTGGGCTTGTATTATGTGTATATTTTCTATATTCAGAAGCTTTTACTGAACTAATTTTTTTTAATGTGTATTCGCTATGGCTCAAATTGTTTTTAAATAATGACAAGCATATGGCAGAACTCTTTCCTGAAATGTGTCAAATCGACCCCCAACCCCCTGAGAGGGGCTTTTTCGAACATTCACTAAGATTATTGCAAATTTATAGATTCAGAGTGTCAAATTGAAGATGAATATTGAAAATTTAAACTGCTCTAAAAAGCCCACTTTCAGGGGGTTGGGGGTCAATACTAGTAAGAACAAAACATAACCGTCAGTGATTACGGATATACATTTTTTTTATTATTCTATTTCGATATTTAACAAAATAACAAATAGAAAATTTAATAAAAACAAAAATTGACAGTAAAGAACCAAGTTTAATATCCAAATAATTTACACAAATGAAAAATACCATCAGCTTTATCGGTGCCGGCAGAATAACCAAAATATTTTTGCAAGCTTTTCAAAACAAGCACATTTCGTTGGCAAATGTTTCGGTGTTTGATACCAACAACCAAGTAACAGAAAACCTTAAAACCTTGTTTCCGGAAATTACCGTTACCGATTTAAAAACGGTATCCGAACAGGGACTTGTTTTTATAGCCCTTCATCCGCCGGTAATGATGGAAACGTTGGGCAAAATTCAGCCTTTTGTTCGTCCGGAAAGTACCTTTGTTTCGTTGGCACCCAAAATTAATATCGAAAAAATAAGCACCACACTCGGTACCAAAAAAGTTGCTCGCTTAATACCCAACGCTACATCGTTTATAAACCAAGGCTATAACCCAATAAGTTTTGCCGAAGGTTTTGAGCAAAAAGACGAGTTAATTTCTATTTTGGGCACTTTAGGTAAAACTTTTGAAACTGCCGAAAATAAGCTGGAAGCCTACGCCATTGCATCGGCAATGTTGCCTACGTATTTTTGGTTTCAGTGGTTCGAAATGGTCGAAATTGGCAAACAAATGGGGCTAACCGAAGCCGAAAGCAAAGAAACTGTTGCCCATAGTTTATTGGGGGCTATACATACAGCGTTTAGTTCCAATTTGCAACCGGCGGAAGTTACCGATTTAATTCCGGTGAAACCTATAAGCGAGCACGAACAGGAAATTAAAAACATACTGCAAACCAAACTAATGGGTTTGTTCGAAAAAATTAAACCCTAAATTGCAGAAATGACCAAGCAGGAACCCAAAAAAAGCAAGATTAGTCTTGCTTTTTCAATATTTTTTCTCGTGTTTTCGCTTGCCTTTATTGTTTCGCTGTTTGTTTTTAAAAACCGGCTAACTGCCTATTCTTCAAAACTTATACAACAACAAACTACCGGCGAAACGAAAAACAAGGTTGAAAATAACATTCAAAAGCAATTCAATTATATCAAAAACGGACAACAATACGAAACCACGTTTTTGGAATTTGGCGCACTGAACTGTGCTGCCTGCAAACGTATGGAAAAAGTGTTGGAAGAAATAACTGCAAATTATTCGGACAAGGTAAATGTACTGTTTATAAACGTTACTCTGCCCGAAAATGTCGATTTTGCTAAGTATTATGGAATTTCTGCTATTCCAACTCAAATATTGCTAAATAAAACCGGCAAAGAATTTTTTAGGCATACCGGTTTTTTATCTGCCTACGATTTGGAAAAAGAACTATTGAAAAATACTATAAACTCAGAATAATTCAACTTTTTATTTCTGATTAATTACCTTACAACAAATAAAAAATTAAACAAAATTACCATGAATGCTAAACAAAAAGCCTTTTTAATACCGGCAATACTACTGCCAATTTGGTTTTTGATTTATAAAAATCTTCAGTTATTAACCGATTTGCTGATAGATAAGGTGCTAAAAATGGAACAAGGCGCACATTTTACCGAAAGCGTCCGATTTTTTATTTTTGAAGTTCCGAAAGTGCTGTTGTTGCTTGCGCTAATAATTTTCTTTGTAGGAATAATTCGCACCTATTTTACCCCCGAACGCACCCGCAAAGCACTCGAAGGCAAGTCGTTATTTACCGGAAATGTTTTGGCAAGCTTGCTGGGTATAGTAACCCCGTTTTGTTCGTGCTCTGCCATACCCTTATTCTTAGGTTTTGTTGAAAGCGGTGTTCCGTTGGGCGTAACATTTTCGTTTTTAATTGCCGCCCCAATGATAAACGAAGTGGCTATCATACTGCTATTCGGCATGTTCGGTTGGAAGGTTGCCGCAATTTACGTTTCCACCGGTTTAATAATTGCCATATTTTCGGGTTGGCTAATCGGAAGACTAAAACTTGAAAAGTGGGTTGCCGATTGGGTTTACAAAACCCGCTTCGGAAAAAACGAAGCAATTGAAGAGAAGCTGACCATAGAAAATCGCATACAATTCGGATTTATTGCAGTAAAAGAAATTGTTGGTAAAGTATGGATTTACATAACCATTGGGGTAGGCATTGGCGCAGGAATGCACGGTTTTGTACCCGAAAACTTTATGGTTTCGATTATGGACAAAGCCAATTGGTATTCGGTTCCGTTGTCGGTATTAATTGGGGTTCCGCTCTATTCCAACGCCGCCGGAATTATTCCAATTGTAAGCGTTTTAATTGAAAAAGGCGTTCCGTTGGGCACCGCATTGGCGTTTATGATGTCCACCATAGGCTTATCGTTGCCCGAAATTATTATTCTGAAGAAAGTGCTAAAAATGCCTTTAATTTTTACCTTTGTTGGAATTGTAGCCACCGGAATTTTAATGGTAGGCTTTATCTTTAATTTCATTTTTTAGCTAACACCAACCGGAAAAAGCCTCGTTTCTTTATTGAAATAATAAATTATTGAATTTAAATAGCATAGCAAAATTTGTTAATAACTTTTCAACTTTTTACCGGTGTTTTCTTTAGAATTTGTAGTATTTTTTGTACAATTGCAAATGAAAATGCCTATATAAGGTAGTAAAATTAAGGCTTTGCACTAAAAATGCCAAAACAAAATTTAAAACGCTATGGCAATTAAGCAGTTAAGAGACGACAACGAAAGCTTCAAAAAAAGAATTCAATACAGACTAAAAAAAGAACCGCACAAAGCATTTGCCATACAAGAAAGTGTATTCGCAGACGGTTACCACTTGTTTTATAACGGTCGGGAGTTTTATTCAATCGGTTATTGTCGTTTAGCAAATCAACTAATTCTTCAAGAACAACTTAGCAGTTATCTTAAATACAAAGTATACCAATCGAAATTGCCATTTTAGTATTTATTACAAGCATACAGTACAATTTTGCGGCAGCTATACTAAACAAGCATCAATTTCGTTATAAGCTAATATTGGTTATACACTTTTTACAAATTAATTACGACCCGAATGAAAAAATTGTTTACCGGCATTGCCGTAGCATTGCTTGCCACACTTGCATATAGCCAAGCAAATGTAAAAATTAAAGGTACCATAACCGGCGGAAGTTTTACAGAAGTAGTTATAGACCACGTAATTTCCGGCTTTGAGCATGCAAAAGCACCTATTAACGACAAAGGCGAGTTCAAAGTTGAATTTAAAATAGATAAATCGGACTATTTCAGGGTTCGCTTTACCGAAGATTTATATTTAATAATAGTTCCGGAAATTGGAGAGCAACTTGAAATTGCAGCCGATGCCAATGCCATTTACAAACCAACCGTTAAGGGTTCGCCGGGTACTCAGTTTATTTATAAAACCTTTTCGGAACTCGATAAATATTCGGAAAAACTCGAACAATTACAAAAGCAGATTGAAACCGAAAAACAAAACTATTTGCGAACTACCTTGTCGGGCAACCTCAATTCGCTTAGTGCTTTATTTTTTATCGACCAATTAAATCCGGAAACCGATGCCGAATTGTTGAAAAAACTTTCGGCAAGCCTGAGCCCCAAGTATTCCGATAATATGCTGGTTATGGAATTAAATTCGAAACTCGATAAAACAAGTTTTTTAAGCCCCGGTACCCCTGCCCCGGAAATTGCTTTGCTCGATACAAGCAAAACGGAAGTTAAGCTTTCATCGCTTAAAGGCAAATACGTACTTATCGATTTTTGGGCATCGTGGTGCGGACCATGCCGAAAGGAAGCGCCAAATTTGGTAGCTTTGTATCAAAAATACAAATCGAAAGGATTTGAAATTTTTGGTGTTTCGCTGGACCGCGAAGAAGCAGCTTGGAAAAATGCCATTATTGCCGATAAATTAGCGTGGATACATGTAAGCGATTTAAAATATTGGGACTCGGAAGTAGTTGAAAAATACCAAATTGAAGGCATTCCATTCACGGTGCTCATCGACCCGCAAGGCAATGTTTTAGCCGTAGGACTAAGAGGCGAAGAACTGGATAAAAAACTTGCGGAAATTTTCAAATAAGAAAATCAAGTATTTACGAATGAAATTAAGGTTTTTCCGTTTTAAAACTGTACTTTTGCATTTCTGAAAAAGAAAATTTATTCCTACTTGTTTTGTTCTAACCAATTGGTAAAGTTTGCAAAACAATTAGGGTTTTTCATTATTCTAATTGCAAGAAAGTAACCAAATTCCCGAATATGAAGTTGTTGGCAAAAACCCTTTTGGGTCTTGAAAATGTGTTGGCAGAAGAAATAAATGCTATTGGCGCATCGAATGTAACGCAGTTAAACCGAGCCGTTTCATTTGAAGGCGATACCGAAATAATGTACAAAGCGAATTTAAATTTGCGAACCGCAATACGTGTTTTGGTAGAACTCGAAACATTTAAAATTTCGGGCGTTGAAGACTTATACAAAAAACTTTTTGCCATGAATTGGCAAGATTATATTGGCCGATTGCAGACAATCTCGGTTGACAGTATTGTTTTTTCGAAACTTTTTAATCATTCGGGTTATGTGGCACTTAAAACCAAAGATGCCATTGTTGATAAAATGCGCGAAATTCATCGTATACGCCCCAATGTAGATATCAAACACCCCGATGTACGAATAAATGTGCACATAGCCGAAAATGTTTGTACCGTATCGCTCGACAGTTCAGGCGAATCGCTTAACCGACGCGGTTACCGTACCGATGCATTTGCCGCACCGCTCAATGAAGTACTTGCTGCCGGCATGTTGTCGCTTTCGGGCTGGGACAAAAAAACTCCGCTTTACGACCCTATGTGCGGTTCGGGCACTTTGCTTATTGAAGCTGCCATGATGGCATATAATATTGCGCCCGGAATATACCGCCCCGAATTTGGTTTTGAACGATGGATAACCTTTGACAAAGATATTTGGGAAAAAGTGTTGGACCACGCGCAAGAAAACGAAATTAAATACGACGGTAATATAATGATTTTTGGGTCCGATTCGGACAGCAAGGCATTGCAAGCAACAAAAGTAAACATTGCCAACGCAAGTTTTAGCAAACGAATAGAAATTAAAAAAGAAAAATTCGAAAATACCACAGCACCCACCGAAAACGGCTTTATAATTACCAATCCGCCTTATGGCGAGCGAATTACGACCGACGACATAAACGCATTGTACAAAGAAATAGGCGATACATTAAAACATAAATATACCAATTATACCGCTTGGATTTTGTCGGGTAACGAGTATGCATTTAAGCATTTAGAACTAAAACACACCAAAACCTACAGTTTACTGAACGGCAAAATAGAATGCAAGTTCCGTGAATTTCGTGTTTTTAAAGGTTCTCATAAAGAATACAAAACTTCCGAAAATTAATTTGGCGCAAATATTGTACTTTTAGGTTTTATATAAAAAAAAGCTTATATTTGTGCAAAGGATTAAACAGAAAAATTCAATGGAATTCGATATCAATGTGTGGTACGACGAACAGATAAAAGGCAATGTGATATTTAGCTACAAAGGCGATATTTCATCCAACGTTATAGATCAGGTTCTTAATACCATTGAGCACCAATTGCACGTTATTGATGAGAAACCGGGGGTTTCGAAAAAATTGTACAATATATCGGTAGAAGCTATTCAAAACTTATTTCACCACGTAGATTTAACCCCGGGAAATACAGCGGAAAATGGCGGAAAATTTATTATATTTGTAATTCGAAAATTAGAAACGGGCTATTTGCTTTCAACAGGTAACTTTATTAAAAATAATCGAATAAAAGTACTTCGCGATAGAATAGACCAAATAAACTTTTTATCGACTGAAGAATTAAAAGAACTATACAGAATAATACTTGGTAACGAAGAGTTTTCAGAAAAAGGCGGCGGCGGATTAGGCATTATAGACATAGCAAAGCGAACCGGAAACAAGCTTAACTATTCTTTTAATCCGATGAAAAATGATTATTGCTTTTTTTGTTTGGAAGCTGTAGTAACTTAAAAATTAACATCGAAAAATGGAATCTATTGCATTAAAAGGAACGGGTAAAACCCCAACAGTTAATTTCAATGCCGAAGAAGGTCTAATTGAAATAAAAGGACGTTCGATACCGGAAAATTCAATTGAATTTTATAAACCGCTTGTCGATTGGTTAGATAAGTATGCTGCTACTCCAGCCTCTAAAACAACGGTTAAAATTCAGTTAGAATACTTCAATACAAGTTCGTCGAAATGTATATTGGATGTTTTCAAAAAATTGGAAGCAGTACAGCGCTCAACCGAAAGTGTGCTTATTAATTGGTATTACGAAGAAGACGACGAAGATATGCTGGAAGCCGGCGAAGACTATCAGTCGATTTTAAAAATACCTTTTAAAATGATTGAAATTATTGACGAAGATAATTAGTGGTCAGGTGGTTTATATAGTTTAAAACAAAGGAATTTAGCGTTTGCACTATGCAAGCGCTAAGTTTTTATTTTATTAGATAGCCATTTACAACTGTTTTTACAATAGTTGTAAATGTTTGATTTCGCAAGTACAATTATTGAAACCATGAGCGCATTGCCCTAATCGGCAGGTTCGTTTTTATCAATACGCTCACGAAAATCGAGAATTCGCGCCAATACTCTAAAGTACAAGGTAGCATACAAAACAATTGACATTGCCCATATAACCATTAAGTTATACCAATAGGTTTCAATTTCCAAATTTCCTACCTTTTTAACCGGTGCATAAAAATGAGCACCAAAAATTCCCGGTTTAGGCTCCAAGTATACCGCATTGGTTTTGACAATAATTTCGTTACCATGCTCAACTATTCTTGTATAATCTTTTGAATTGGTAACTATTTCGTACAACGATTGGTTATAATTATCGCGTTTTAACTTAATAAAGGCGTTTTTTTCTTCCGCCGTTTTCTGCCTTTTGGACACTGTTTCGTCACTCGAACGTTCGGCACGTACATACAACTGCTTATAGTAATTGTTTATTTGATCGAGGTAAATCTTAACCATGTCAATATCAACTTCCTGCACTTTGTCCAAATACAAATTATCTACTGCTTCCAAGCTAAAAAACTTATTTACTTTTAATTCTTTAACCACTTCATTTCGCAAAATAGCCAACGATTTTTCGAACTTTTCGTCTTTTTCCGGCTTGTTTATTTGCGCAAGTACCTCATCGGCATGCAATTGCAATCTGCCTATAAGCACATTATTCATTATCTCGCATCGAGCTTTAATTTTATCGAAAACATATAAATCTTTTTCGTAGCTATTATTAACAAACTGATTAACCGCCAAACCTTCATACGCCCAACGAGCGGTTATAAATTCGCCGTACCATGGAATGGTTCCGGGTCGCGAAATTATTGGGTTTAGCTTATCGAACTGCACTAAAACACCACTTAAAATAATTTGCGGTATAATTAAAAACGGAATAAGTATATAAATGTTAACCGTAGTTTTAAACGTATCTGAAACATTTAGACCCACCAAATTGGCACTTATCCAAACGGTAAAAAGCATAAGCCAATATTCTAAATACATGCCTTTTATTTCGATAATTGAATTTCCCAACACAACAAACAAAAACGATTGCAATGCTGAAATGCCGATTAAAATAAACACTTTCGAGAGTAAATAACTATTCCGACTCAGATTCAGAAATTTTTCGCGTTTTCGTATTTTTCGGTCTTTTATAATTTCCTCGGCACTTACCGTAAGACCAATAAATAGCGCTACAATAACCGACATAAATATATAAACCGGCAGGTTGCTATTGTCGATAAACTCGTAATCCTCGCCTTCTTGGTAGTATTTTATAATAAAACTAAGCGCTATAGCCAAAATAGGCGATAACAGCAAATTTAATGCAAGATATTGTTTGTTGGCAAGTTTCGACAACACATCGCGAATGGTAAAAACAAAGAACTGCTTTAGACCGTTAGGAATATTAAAGGAAATTTTTGGCAAGCTTCCATATTGTTTTTCATCGCCATGCTGGTCGCCCACAAATTGCTTAAAAAATTTAGCCCACTCTAAGGGCGATGTTTTGCGTGTGCGTGTAAAATTACCATATTCATCAATTACCCTTGACTCTACAATGTTAAATAATTGTTCGGGGTTCACATTACCGCATGCATGGCATTCGCTTTCGTTCCAGTCGGCTTGCTTAACGCGCGATTTGAAATAAACTATCGAATCAACCGGGTCGCCGTTGTAAATTAAATGTCCGCCGGTATCGAGCAGTAAAAGCTTATCGAACATTTTAAAAATATCCGACGATGGCTGGTGAATAACTACAAACACCAGCTTTCCGCGCAAAGTTAGCTCTTTGAGCAAATCCAAAATATTCTCCGAATCGCGCGAAGAAAGACCGGAAGTAGGTTCGTCTAAAAAAAGTACCGCCGGCTCGCGAATAAGTTCAAGGGCTATATTTAATCGTTTGCGTTGCCCTCCGCTTATTCGTTTAATGAGGGGCGAACCAACCATAATATCTTTAATTTCGTACAAACCAAGACTATGCAACATTAGTAGTACCGAACGAATTATTCTGCGTTCGGAATAATTGCCGAAACAAAGTTTTGCATTATAATATAAGTTCTGAAAAACGGTAAGTTCCTCAATCAGCAAATCGTCTTGCGACACATAGCCAATTAATCCGTTAATTTCGTCGTTTTTTGAGTGAATATCTTTACCGTTAATTAATACATGCCCTTCAGCCGGCTTTTCGGAACCGTTCAAAACGCTAAGCAAGGTAGTTTTACCTGAACCGCTAACGCCCATTATACCAACCAATTTGCCTTCCTCTTCACTAAAGCTTATATCGTGAATACCTATTTTGCCGTTGGAAAACCGATGAGTGATATGATGGACTTCGAAATCGATTCCGACACCGCTGTCGTTTGTATTAAATACGCTTACAATATCGGAATAGTAAATTGGTTTGATTTTCGAATTTCGAAGCGAAGAGCCTACATTAATAATATACGACCGCCCGTGGTTTAAAAGTTGCCCGTTTAGGTACAACTCATCGTCGCCCAAGTACCGCATAATGTAACTGCCTACCGAGGCAATGTTTAAAATTCTAATTTGCCCGCGCAACGATTCGGTATAAATTCTATTATCCGCATCGTTGTATCTATTATCGTCGATAAGCAAAATTTCGTTGCCCGAAATGTCTTCAATGGTATGTTTTATAATAAACGACCGTAAATTGTTGTATTCATGGTCGATAATATTAAAAGTTGAAGCCACGGTATTAACAAAATCAATTTCATTTTCGGTAACCTCTCCCGAATCGGTTCTGATAAATTCGAGGAGCCGAATGATTAAAACTATTTTTTGCTTTTTGGTAAGTTCTTGGTTAATTTCGGTACAAAGTTTAAGTACACGAACCGAATTCGACGAATATACTTTCTTTTTTGAACGCTTAACTTGCTTTTCCTGATTTGATTCCAAAAAACCGTCGAACAAATCCATATAGAGCTTAACCAATTCGGTATTAAGCTGTTGCTGCAAAAAATTTTCAACAACGCTTCTCCTGTCAACCGTATCGTTCTCAGGGTCGGCAATAATTGCAAATAATTGCATCAAAGCTTTCAGAATTCGTTCGCTCATTGTTCTACGTTGAAATTAGAATAAAACTTCAAAAAAAAATATCAAGTACATAGTTCAAAAAATCAGTACTTGATATTTTACCGGTTTTTACCTTTGGTTATTGCTTGAACCCTATGAGTAAAATTGCGTAGCCCGATTTTTCGGTTTTCGAATTAATTTCAGCTTCAATTATACAATCGGTAGTGGTTTTAAATTTAAAATCCCAATAGGGTGCATTTTGGTAATCTTTGCTCGAAAACAACAAGTTACGTTCTTTATCGTACACAGCAAACACAATATTGCCTTCTTTTAAACTCGAACAACTAACAATGCGGTATACACTTCCGCCGTAAAAAGTAGCGCGAAACTCTGCCAATTCGTCGTCGGCAAGCAGGGCTTTGTACTGTTGCCCATCGGAAATGTAGGGCGCTTGCAAATACTTATCGCAAAGTTTTATAATATTTTGCTCTTGGGCAAAAGCCGAATTTGCGAATAACAAAACGGCAGCAACCATAAGCAATTTGAATTCCGTAAATATCGATAAATGAAAACGTTTCATTCTATTTAATTTTAGTTAATACCTGTTTTTAAAAAGAGCTGCTTTACCTTATACGTTAATTTACAATTTTATTTCGCAAAATTTGGGTAAGTTCCGAAATTTTTTTCAATTGATAATCGGAAATCGTTGTTTTTGAGGTACTATTGATAACCGTTATTTTATTTGCCACATCAATTGTAGGTGGTTCGTAGGTATAATCAATTTGAACGCCATCAAAAACATAAGCCAGTTCAACCATTTGTTCAATGAGTGCATCAAACTCCTCCGAATAATTTCCGTAATACGGAGTAATAATACTGTTCAAATTGTCGAGCGGATATTTTTGTTCGCCAATTCGATTAATAATATCTTGGTTTTTGTTTGTGGTAACCATTTGTGTTAAAAAGTACAAACTTTCAATCCATCCGCCGGTAAGAATAAGCACGGCAACTTCGTTGCGTTCGTTATTCATTAAAAAAGCATCGGCATCGCGGTAAATAGTAGAAAAAATACGAAGCAGCGAATCTTTATTCGAATTGTTGTTTTCAATTCGTTTCATGGTTTCTTTGTCGAAAGTGGCGGTAATACCTAATTCGTCGGACAGTTGCTTAACCACCGCAAAGTAGGCAGCCGCTTCGGGCAAGCGCTCGTAAATGTTCAAATAGCTTAAATCGGCACCGTAAGCGCCCAAATTAAGTGCGCGTTTCATGGTTTCGGTATAATTAGAAACCTTTTCAGCCGGATTCAACATATCGGAGTTGAAGGGCTGATTAACCGATTTTACCAATTGCGAAATTTGCACAGGCGAAGGCACGCTGAAAAGTCGGTTATTTATTTTTATTACCGGACTGGACTCGGCATCGGGCTGAATTAAACTGTTTAGTTCGTCGTTGTCGGTTTTTGGCTCATTTTTACAGCCGCCGGTAAACAAAATTAGTCCCACTAAAGCAGGAACTATCAGTAAGCTTTTAATTCGTATGCTCATTTTTTGACTGTAGTTTTTATGCATTGCAAGTAATGAAAAAAAATTGAATCGTCAAAGTTTATAACGATTTTAATTTTGTTTGTTTATAATAATTTTCTGTTCAACTATAATTTTAAAATTTACCTGTTTTTTTTGTTAAAATAATTACAAAAAAAGCTAATTTTCGGAATATTACCAAAATTTAAAAACCATGCTAAGGTTTGTGTAAATTTAATTTAATTTGCATTAAAATATACAAAAAAAAGATAATTTATGAAAAAAATTTTAACTATTTTGTTATCAACGCTTTTTGTGTTTCCTACTATGGCTCAGAACACCGGACTGACCTTGGAAAATGCAATTAGCGGATGGTATTCGTATGCTGAAAACATTCGATTAAACGGCTGGCAGCCCGATGCGAATAATTTATGCATTCATAAAGGCAGCAGTTTGGTTTTTCTGAATGCTTCGGGCGGCACCGAAACCGATGCGCTAACCCTTGCGCAATTAAACCTTGCGTTTCAGGCTAAACAGATGAAAGAATTGAAAACAATTCCGCCTTTTGAATGGATAGACAGAAACACCTTGCTTTTTGCTGCAAATTCGACCCATTTTGTTTTTAACTTGAAAGCAAAACAATTTGAAAGTGTGTTCGAATATCCGGAAAATGCAGCCAATTTCGATTTCAACCCAAAACAAAACTTACTGGCTTACACTGTGTTGAACAATTTGTATATTGCCTCGCCCAATGGCAACAGTGTACCGGTAACTACCGATGTAAATTCGGGAATTGTAAACGGTCAAACAGTTCACCGAAATGAATTTGGAATAAGCAAAGGTACTTTTTGGTCGCCCGACGGCAGTAAATTGGCTTTCTATAAAAAAGATGAAACTTTTGTAGCCGATTACCCGCTGGTGCATGTTGAAGAGCGAATAGCAAAGCTCGAAAACATTAAATACCCAATGGCGGGCGAAAAAAGCGAAGAAGTTAAACTAATGGTTTATTCGCCGGCAACCGGAAAATCGATAGTGTTAAAAACCGGCGATAAAAGTGAGCAATATTTAACCAACATTGCTTGGAACCCCGAAAGCACCATTGTATATATAGCTGTGCTTAACCGCGAGCAAAACAAAATGCAATTTAATGCCTATAATGCCGACAACGGTAATTTTATTGCAACCTTATTTACCGAGGAAAATTCGCGGTATGTTGAACCGGAAAATCCTGCTTTATTTTTACCGAAAGACAATACCAAATTTATTTGGCAAAGCGAACGCGACGGTTACAACCATTTATATTTGTACGACAACAGCGGGCAAATGCTCAAACAATTAACTTCGGGTGCTTGGGTAGTAAACGAGGTTTTGGGCTTTGATGCTGCCGGTTTTCATGTGTTTATAACTGCAACCAAAGAAGACCCTCGCAATGCCGATTTGTACCGCATTGAACTAAGCACCGGAACTATAACCAAGCTTACCGAAGGCAGTGGAGTACACTCGATAACATTCAATAATTCGACCGGCTACTTTGTCGATAATTTTACCAACCGCGAAACTCCGCGAATTATGCAGGTAATGGATTCGGAAGGTAAACTCAGAAAAAAAATGCTCGAAGCAGTAAATCCGCTTAAAGATATTAAAACGGGCGAAGTAAAAATGATTACCATAAAATCTGCCGACGGTAAAACCGATTTGTACGGACGGTTAATTTTGCCGTTGAATTTTGACCCAAAAAAGAAATATCCGGTAATTGTGTACGTTTATGGCGGTCCTCATGCTCAGTTAGTTAAAAACACATGGAGTGTTCCGGGCTGGGATTTGTTTATGGCGCAAAAAGGTTATATTATGCTAACTATTGACAACCGAGGCTCGGCTGGCAGAGGTTTCGAATTTGAAAGCATAATACACCGAAATATAGGAACCGCAGAAATGGCCGACCAACTTAAAGGTATTGAATACTTGAAAAGCTTAGGCTATGCCGATATGGACAGAATTGGAGTACACGGTTGGAGCTATGGTGGTTATATGACGACTTCGCTTATGCTAAACCATGCCACGGTGTTTAAAGTTGGTGCTGCCGGCGGTCCGGTAATTGATTGGAAATACTACGAAGTTATGTATGGCGAACGTTACATGGACACTCCGCAAGAAAACCCTGCCGGGTATGCCAACAATTCGTTGCTTACCAAGGCTGCTAATTTAAAAGGACGTTTATTGCTCATACATGGCGATATTGACAATACCGTAGTTTGGCAACACAGCTTGCAGTTTTTGAAAGAATGTGTAAAAGCGGATGTTATAGCCGATTACTATGTTTACCCGGGACACGAACATAATGTGCGCGGAAAAGACCGCGTGAACTTAATGCGTAAAATTACCCAATTTTTCGACGATTTTTTGTAACCAACTAAAAAAAGTACCCGACCGTAAATGCATGTCGGGTATTTTTTTGAAATCCACAATTTACTAATTCTAACCACTAACAAAAAAACCTGACAGACGAATCTATCAGGTTTTATTTATTTGAATTTTTCAACAGTATTAATTCAACTAACCTGTGAATTATTTTAGTTTTTCGATTCCATTATGGCATTTAACCGTATTTGCTTTTTGCTTAGCAAACATTTTTTGGTAATTACGCTGAACACCTTCGTCGGAGTAGCCTCTTTTGTGGAATAAATGATACACAATAGCTTTGTTTTTAACGCTTTTGCGTTTTATTCCATTGGCACTTAATCGCCATTCAACATCGGTGTCCTCTCCTACTCCGGCTTCTTGATAATCTTCGTCGAAACCATTAATTTCGAACAAATGTTTTTTATGTATACCCCAATTTCTGCCCACCAAACCACGACTTTTTGCCGAAAACGGCAGCACGGGACTATAAATTCCGTCCTTTATTTTTTCGGAATCGGTAAAAATAAGCTTACAAAAGCTCAATTTAGCCAAGTTTTGGTGTCGTTTGAATGCTTCGGTTGTTTTTTCGCCAAGTAGCACTGCTCGCCCCGAAATGTAATATCCCGGTTCTGCGTTTCGAATATATTCTTTTACAAAATGGGTATGCGGAATGCAATCGCCATCAATAAAAGCTATATAATCGGTTCGGCAGGCAAGCAAACATTTATTGAGCATTTTATTTTTTCTGAAACCATGATCTTCCGTTTGATGAAGATGCAAAATTTCGAATTTATAGTTTGTCCTATTTTCGTTTAAAAATAAAACCGTTTGCTCATTAAAATCGTCTTCCGAAACTATTACTTCAAAGTTAGCTGCACTTTGGTTATTAAGCGCTTGAAGAATAATTTTTAAATTCTCCAAGGCCTTATAATACGAAACAACCACCGTAAGGTTCATTTGTTGGGGTAAGTTAAGCACAATTTAGTGGCAACCGCAACCCGAACCGCACGATTCTTCTTTTTCATCTTCGCAACCGCAGCTGTCGTCGTTACAACCGCCATCGCCGCAACCGCAACCGCCGTGGTCATGACCATGGTCGTGTCCGCCTGCACCGTGAATATGACCGTGGCTCAATTCTTCTTCGGTAGCCTCGCGAATACCGAAAACCTCGCCGGTAAAATGCAAATCTACACCTGCCAACGGGTGGTTAAAATCCATAGTTACCGAATTTTCGCCCAAGGCTTTCACTATTCCGTTAAATTTGTGTCCTTGAGGGTCTTGCATCGGAACTGTATTGCCAATAATTAGCAAATCTTCGTCAATAACACCGTCAACTTTAAAAATATCGGTAGGCAATTCAACAATTGCATCGTCATTTACCGGACCATATGCCTCATTGGCAACAATAACGAAATCGAATTTCGAACCTTCTTTCATTCCTGCCAAATTTTCTTCGAATTTCGGAATCATATTTCCAACACCATATAAAAACATAAATGGGCGGCTGGTATCTACACTTTCAATCAACTCACCGTCAGTAGCTCGTAATTGATACGAAACTGAAACTACTTTATCCTTTGTTATTGTCATTATTTTTTTTGTTTTAATTTGACCGGCTAAAATTAAACCTACTTACCGACTTTAACAAATAATAATTTTTATTTAACAAAAAATTATATCATTAGGTTGTTAGTCATTTAAAATCAGATAATTATTAACTTTTTTTGTATGCATTTATGTTGAATAAAAAGGCTCAATAACCGGCTTAAGTTTAAAAACCAATTGGTAAATTGTCGCCTTTTTTCAACAAAAAATAAAATTAATGGTCGTGCATGCGTTCAAAATTTCTGCCTCGCTCCATTTCCATGCGGTTTCCTTGCTGAAAAGTGCGCAGATTGTAGGTAAAAGTTAGCATATAATAACGCTGCAAAACACTGTTTATAGAGTCTTCAATGTATGACTGAGTTACACTTCGGCTTACGCTTTCGTTTGCTTGCAAAACGTCAAATGCAGTTATTTTTAATTCGCCGGCTT
>JAIFNC010000101.1 GCA_020047935.1 Bacteroidota bacterium | reverse complement strand
CGCGTTCCATGCTTGTCCAAATAATTTTGGTTCCGTCGGGCGAAAAAATTGGGTCTAAATCGTAGCCCATGTAGCCTTCCGAAATATTTTCGGTAGTTCCGGTTTCGGTGTTGTATAAATAAATTTCCGAATTGGTGCTCATGGCATACGCCTTACCAACTTTCTTTTTACAAGCATAGGCAATAAGTTTACCGTCCGGACTCCAAGCTACTTGTTCAATACCGCCCGAAGGTTTCAGCGGTGTATCAAAACGTTCGCCGGTCATAATGTCTTTATTTTCAATCCATTGTTCGCCTTTTAGTTCGGCAACAAAAACGTGGTTGTAGGTTAAATCGTGCCAACTGTCCCAATGGCGGTACATCATTTCGTCGATAATTTTGGCATTGGCTTTAGGCAAATCCGAATATACATCAACCACTGCTTTATCGAGCTTTACGGTTTTGGTATAAAGCAATTTGGTGCCGGTTGCATCGAATTTAAATTCCATCAAACCATCAATATTGCTATATTGTTTGCGGTTTTTGCCGTCGGCATCCATTATCCAAAGTTGGTTCGAGCCACTTTCCGACGAAGTATATACAATTTTGCCGTTTGGCAACCAGCGCGCAGCATTTTCGTTGAATTGCGTTTCGGTAATACGAACGGCAGGTGCGCCATTAAGGTCGGTGGTGTACAAATCGCGAAAACCGCGGTCGGCATCTACATCGTAAAAAGTAGCATCGTAAAGTACTTTGGTTCCGTCGGGCGAAACCAAAGCGCTGCCCACTCTGCCCAAACTCCAGAGCAATTCGGGCGTTAATTTTTGCTGTGCCATACCAAACATAATTAACTGACTAATAACAATAATCAATACAAATCTTTTCATAATAAAGGTAATTTTAGTTTGAAAAATTTTCAAATTCAAAGCAAACAAAAATAACTTAGAAATGAAAATTTAATTCGAAGCATTTGGAATTGAAAACAGTCGGCAATTTCAATAATATTGTTTGAAAAGCATTGTCAAATTTAAAAAGATTTAATTAATTTTGACTATGAAATACGGTCTGATTTTCTTTCTTTAAAAAACTTAAACCCAATGAAAAAATTCTTATTTTATGCATTTACAACGTTGCTAATTTTTTCATCATGTGGTAACAACTTATCTGAACCGGAAAAAGCTTCAGTAAAAGAAGAAGTTCGAGCCGCAGAACAAGCTTTTAATAATTTGGTTGCAAGCAAAGGAATTGAAGCCGGATTTTATGAATTTGCAGCCGAAAATGCGGTTATAAAACGCAGTAACGATTCCATTATTTCGGGAAAGGAAGGTATTAAAAATTTCTATTCGAAACCTGTTTATAAAAATGCTAAAGTTAGTTGGAGTCCCGATTTTATTGATGTTTCCGACGATGGTACTTTAGCTTATACCTATGGAAAGTACGAATGGCAAGTAACCGATTCTGCCGGTACGGTTTCAATTTCAAAAGGAATATTTCATACGGTTTGGAAAAAGCAAGCCGATGGTTCGTGGAAATATGTTTGGGATTAGCAGCATGGTATTATTGTTCTTTCTTTAAGCAATTAAATTCAATTTGGCTTTTAAAATTGCGCTCTGAATTTATTGTTTTGTAAAAACTGTCGATATATTTTAGTGCTTTTTTTAATTGTTTGGCATTCAGTTGTTCCGAATAATAAAAAAGGTCGGTAAGTTGTTTTCTGTTATTGTTAAAAATTTCGATAACACGTTTATACTCTTCCGGAGTGCGACAATAGCCTCTGTATAACCTGTCTACAACCCTTGGAATGCCCAAATCCGGTTGAGGTACGGCATAAGGTGCATTTACCAACCCCGACCAATCGAAGTCGTACGGAATGGCTACCGGAGCATCGTACGGATTGTCGTTTCGTGCCAGCAACACATTATGCTGTGCGGCAGTTGACCAATCGGTGTTGCCAATCATGTATTGAAACATGTCGAAAGTTGCCATCACATCTTGGTTGGTTTGGTAGGGTGGAATAACAATATTCGGAAGTTCAGTCATTTTAATGCGAGCAAGCATTTCTTCGGTACTTTCGATAAAAAAACCATATTTGGTTTCAATTTTTGACTTGCCCGATAAATCGATATAGGTAATTTCTGCTAAACGAGCGCGAAAACTGTATTCGGTAAAAAGGTTGTATGCCCGGTAAATAAGGTATTCCTTTATTACAAATTGCTGATAATTAGCATTGTTAGAGCGGCAGTGTGTAACAAGTTTTAAATTTTTGTTTTCGTCAAAAAAAGGGTTTTCGTTATCGCGCGAAGTTTTGGGCAGCCGTAAGCGAACCGGAGGAAAGTCGCATACTCGGTTATTCCGTCTGAAATTGCCTCGTACCCTAATTTCTATCAATACCGATTTAGGTTCGTCGGTTTTTGTTCGGTAGGTAAGCGTTGCCGGATGGTAGCCTCTTTCTTCTCCTATATCTTTTCTAAAAGCGTCGAAATCGGCAGCAATCATTATTTTAATTGGGTCGGTACCTTCAAAAAGCGATTTGCTCATTCCGTACGGAACCGATATTTCATTTACAATTTGGCTTGAAATGGTTTCCGACCAAAAAATAAAAAGCAAAAAACAGCTGTATTTCAGCACGAAATTTAAAATCCGCATGGTGGTATATTTAATTTGCATCCCAAGCTACTCTAAATCCAATATGGCTATATCTAAAATCGACTTTACCGTTGCTGTGGTAAGGTATTCGGCAATACTTTGCCAAACTGAACCAACTTCCGCCACGGAGCACTTTTTTTATGCCGGTTTCCGGACCTTTGGGGTTAAGTTCCGGGCTTATAGCGTAGTAATTTTCGGCATACCAATCGTTGCACCATTCCCAAGCATTTCCTGTCATATCGTATATGCCCAATGCATTTGGCAGTTTTCGAGCAACTTCTTGAGTCGAATTTTTCGAATTTCCTTCGTGCCAAGCTACTTTTTCCAAATCGTTTGAGCCGGCATATTTGTAGGAACTTTTATGCTTTCCGCCTTTTGCAGCATATTCCCATTCGGCTTCTGTAGGTAGTCGTTTGCCTAACCATTTAGCGTATTCATTTGCTTCGTCCCATGTTACGTTTACAATCGGATGGTTGTCCGTCCAACCCCAACTTGGCGCGGCCGGCATAGGTGCTCCGGTAGCTTCGCAAAAAGTACGGTATTGCGAAACAGTAACTTCAAATTTGCTTATATAGAAAGTTTTAAGGGTAACTTTATGCACCGGTTGTTCGTCCTTGTCGCCGTCGTTGCTACCCATTTCAAAGCTGCCGCCTTCAACCAATATGGCATAATTCTTTAGCATTTCGGCATATTTTTGTGCATTCAACAGTTCGTTTATTTCTTCAATTTTAAGTTTCGGATAGTCGGCATCGAGTAATTTTAGTGCTTCTTCAAAAAGTTTTTTTGCTTCTATATATTTATTTGCGCTTAATTTATTGTCGGCATTTTCAAGTATTATTCGGTATTTTGCCAAATTTAAGCTTTCGAGTTTTTGTTGCGATAACTTTGCCGCATTATCCGCCGCGGTATCTTGTTCCAATTTACGCTGTTTAATAACTACCTCGGCTTGAGCCATCGAATCGCGTGCGGTTTTGGGTACTTGCGTAACTTGGTTGCCGGTTTGCTCTGTAGCATTGGTTTTAAAATTGAAAACGCCCGAAAAATCACTTAAAAAAAACATGATCATCAGAATAATAAAAAACAAAATTCCCAGCAGCGGATAAATTTTGGCTTTTTGCGAAAAGCCCTTTTTTGCAGTCGAGCGTAGTTTTTTATTCAATTCTGCGGCTATGGTGCTGTAGGCAAATCGGTCGTTGTTTTTAATAATGCAAAGGGTTTGTTTTTTAGCCAATGCTTCGGCGTGTTCCAGAATTTTTATTGCCGTTGCCGGTTCCGGGATATTAGATTTTTCCTTCTGTTCAAAATAATTTATTGCGGTACTAAAATCAATTTTGCCATCGGTAGTTACATCATCCTGAATGATAACAATAACTTTATCGGTAGTTTTATTTAGCGAATGAATAAGTTCAAATTCGCGGAGCCAACCATTATGTATTAGGTTATGCTCGTTCATAAGTACCAAATAGAAGTTGGGTTTGTCGGGTAAAACAATTTCGGAGGTTGAAGCATTGGTGTATAATTCCGATTCAACCACCTTAATATTAGCATTTTCAAGAATATAACGGATATAATTCAATAAATTTTTACCCGATGTATCGGGCAGTTCGGTTACTGAATATGCTAAGTACAAAGTATATGTGTTTCTATCCATGATATATTTTTTCAGAAAAAAACAAGAAAAAAAAATTGATTGCGCATTAATTTTTTTTTAAAATTAGTATTTTTTCGAAATTAAAAAAAAATCTTTGCGTATTATTTTTTTTATTACTACAAATCTTATTCCATATTCAACTTAAAATATATTAGGCATAACAAATGAATTTAAAATTTGGAATATTACGTTGAGTTGTTTATAATTGCATCGCGAAAAACTCCGGCACGCAATTTATTATTAATTACTAAGTAATTTGTATTTTTGCAGCCGTAAATATTTATTATGAAAGAAAACAGAGATTTGGAAGAGAATGAACTGGATGCTTTAGTTTCAAAATATGAAGAAATGGTATACAAAAAGGCAAAATACTATTTCGATGTGGATGAATTTGAAAGCATAATAGACTTCTATTTTGATGAAAATAATATGGAAGCTGCCGCCAAAGCAATTGAATTTGGTTTGCAGTTGCACCCCGGCGCATCGATTTTGAAATTACGTATGGCTCAGGTTAAACTTGAAAATGGTGAAAACGAAAAGGTAAAAGTATTGCTCGATTCTATTGCCGAACAAGAGAAACTAAACTACGAAATTCATTTAACCTATGGCCATTTGTATGTTAACATAGCAAATTATACCGAGTCGGTTGCGTGTTTTGAAAAAGGATTGGCGTTATACGACGAAGACCCAACCGAAATAATTGCCGGTATTGCTATTGCATACGAATCGGCGGAGCAATACAATTTGGGCATTCAGTTTTTGGAAATGGCATACAACAACAATGCAACCGGTCCGAGCATACTTTTTGATTTGGCATTTAATTACGAACGTGCAGGCAAATTCGAAAAAGCTGCACAAATGTATGAAAAATTGCTCGACGAATCGCCTTTTTCGAGCAACACCTGGTATAATTTAGGGGTGGTTTATGGTAAAACCGACCAATGGGTTTTGGCAAAACAAGCCTACGAATATGCATTGGCGGTAGATGCAAACCATGTATTGGCAATTTATAATTACGCCCAATTATTGTTTAACGAACAAAATTACGAGGAAGCGTTTAATTTGTTTCATACGTATATTGAAACCGACGAAAGCTCGGCAGAAGCTCTTTGTTACATGGGCGAATGCTGCGAAAAAATGGGCGAGTATGGCAATGCGTTAAGCTTTTTTGCAAAATCGATTGAAGCTAAACCCGACTTTGCCGATGGCTATATTGGTTTAGGGGTAGTGTATGCTCAAACAGAGCAACTCGATGTGGCTGTGGCAAGTTTTGTGCGCGCTATTGAAATAGAACCCGAAAGTTTTGAATTCTATATGCTTTTGGCACAAGCTTATATAAAGCAGGAAAAATACAGGAAAGCACTAAAAACATATGCAAAAGCAGCGCAAATTAACCCTACCGAAATTGATATTTGGTTAAAACATGCATCGTTGCTTAGTGCCTATAAAAGTAAAAAGGCTGCCGTTAAGTTACTCGAAAATGCCTTAAAACAAATTCCGGACTCAACTTTGTTGCAAGTTATTCATTTGGCGTTTACTAGCCCTACCCAAATTACTAAAGCTCAACACGAAGAGTGGCAGGTTGACGAACGGTTAGAAATAATATCGCAGTATTTTCCGGATGTAGCATCAATTTTTAAGAAATAATTGTGTACATTTACACGGTAATTAGTTCGATTTAACAAAGAAAATTATGAAAAAGTTTATCATATACCATTTTTTATTAGTGTTGAAAGGAATTGGAATTGGTGCAGCCAACGTTATTCCCGGAGTATCGGGGGGAACCATTGCTTTGCTTACCGGGGTATTCGAAAAACTTATTCATTCGCTTAAATCGTTGGATTTTAAAGCGTTAAAGCTTCTGTTTACCGGTAGGTTTACCGAATTCGAAAAGCACTTGAATCTTTTCTTTTTAGTAGCAGTTTTTTCCGGTTTGGGTATAGGAGTTGTTACGCTGGCTCGTTTGCTTGATTATTCGTTCAAAAATTACGAAATATATACATGGTCATTTTTCTTTGGGCTAATTTTGGCATCTATATATTACGTAGCCAAAACTATCGAAAGATGGAACATGGGTACTATACTGTTTCTAATTATTGGTACCGCAATTGCTACAACCTTAACATTTATGAATCCGGCGGTTGAAAATGCAAACTTTTTTTACTTGGTTTTATGCGGCATTGTTGCTGTTTGCTCAATGATTTTGCCCGGTATTTCGGGTTCGTTTGTACTTATTTTAATGGGCAATTATAAATTGGTAATGATTGATGCGGTTAATAATCTCGATTTTATGGTTATGGTTCCTATAGCCGCAGGTGCTGTATTGGGGCTTTTTTTGTTTTCGCATTTTTTGTCGTGGCTTTTCAGCAAATGGCGCAATTTCACCATGGCTACGCTTACCGGTTTTATTATTGGTTCGCTCGGAATTTTGTGGCCTTGGAAAGAAAAAATTTATAAACTGAATGAATTTGGCAACGAAATTCTTAGTAGTCGCGGTTTGCCTATTATTGAAGGTTATAATCATTATTTGCCTAATTTCTTTAGTCAGCAAGTTATTATTGCCATGCTTATTATGTTGGCAGGATTCTTTACCATTTGGGCGTTGGAACGCACTGTTCCGCAAAAAGACGTTAACTTATGAAGTTATACGGCATTATAGGTAAAACGCTCAGGCACTCGTTTTCGCAAAAATATTTTACTAAAAAGTTTGAAAACGAGTCGATTCCGGCAGCATTTAATGTTTTTCCGCTAAAAGAAATTGCGCATGTGGCAGTCTTATGCCGTATTTTACCCGACTTGGCAGGCTTTAGCGTTACCATACCTTATAAAACGGAAATTATACCCTACTTAACGGGCTTGTATCCGACAGCAAGAGCCATTGGCGCTGTTAATTGTGTAAAAGTTGTAAGAACCGGAAACGAAATTGAGTTGTGGGGTTATAATACCGACTATGTAGGATTTTCCGAATCGTTGAAACCGTATTTGAACCCAAAAATAACGTCGGCATTAGTTTTGGGAACCGGAGGAGCTTCAAAAGCTATTGTTTTTGCACTTGAGCAATTAAATATTCGTGCGGTGTTGGTTTCACGCAATGCAGAACGCCTTACTTACGACCAACTAACTCCCGAAATAATAGCCGATAACTTACTGATTGTGAATACAACGCCCTTGGGCACCTTCCCCAATATAAGCGAATTTCCGCCAATTCCGTACCATGCCTTAACTGCCGAGCATATTATGTACGATTTGGTGTATAATCCGGCACAAACTGCATTTCTTCAAAATTCATCCCATTACACCTCCAATTTAATAAACGGAATGGCAATGCTCGAATTGCAGGCAGAAGCTGCTTGGGCAATTTGGAATTCGGATAAAATCTAACAATTCTATTTCACATCAAAATTCTGACGTTTCTAATATGACTAACGTCAGTAAATTGCGTGCACTTCAAAAATTAATTGAATAAGTGTAAAGTTGCAGCAATATTATGTTTTGATAATCAGTGTTTTAATGAGAGTTTAAAAGAATAAAATATCTTTAATTCTTTAAGCATAAAATTATTATAAAACTAAACTTAACCGTAATTTAGCAGCAAAATAATACCTAAAATTATTATCGAATGATTTACAGTCCTGAAAAATATAAAATAGCCGATGTACCGATGCAACCTTTTATTGATTCCGAAGAAATTTGGGATTTCATTAATAAAACCGAATCGACCCCGGAAAAAGTAGATGAAGTAATTGCAAAATCGTTGGCTAAGAACCGTTTAAGCTTAGCAGAAACGGCTATTCTCATAAATGCAACCGACTCGGCTTCTATTCAAAAAATAAAAGAAGGTGCTCGTACGCTTAAAAAACAAGTGTACGGCGAACGAATTGTGCTTTTTGCACCTTTGTACATTGGTAATTTGTGCACCAATAATTGCACTTATTGCGGTTTTAGAACCGATAATAAAAAGCAAAAACGTACCACACTCGATTTCCCGGAAATTGTATCGCAAGTGGAATCGCTTCAGGACAACGGACATAAGCGATTGATTTTGGTTTATGGCGAACACCCGCGCTACAACCCTGAATTTATTGCCGAAACGGTTAAAACCGTGTATAAAGTTAAAAAAGGTAGGGGCGAAATACGACGTGTAAATATTAATGCCGCACCGTTAAGTATTGAAGGTTTTAGAACCGTTAAAGAATCGGGAATTGGAACCTACCAAATTTTTCAAGAAACCTATCATCAGGAAACCTATAAAAAAGTGCATTTGAGCGGTCAGAAGGCCGATTTTAATAACCGACTAACTGCTTTAGACCGTGCCCAAGAGGCCGGAATTGACGATGTGGGTATTGGTGCGTTATTCGGTTTGTACGATTGGCGCTACGAAGTGCTGGCATTGGTTAGGCATGTAAATCATTTTGAAGCTGCCTATCGTGTAGGGCCGCACACCATTTCGTTTCCGCGTATTCAAAATGCATCGGAATTGGCAATTGATAAAAACCATATTGTTGCCGACGAAGATTTTACCAAATTGGTAGCTATTTTGCGTTTAGCAGTGCCTTACACCGGCATGATATTAACTGCCCGCGAACCGGAACGCATACGTAAAGAAGTGCTTGAGTTTGGCGTTTCGCAAATTGACGGTGGAACCAATATACAAATGGGCGGCTACAGCAAAGAAAATGCGAATGACCAAGATTTAGACATGGAGCAATTTGAAATAAGCGACACCCGTAGTTTGGGCGAAGTAATTGAAGAACTGGTGGAACACGACTACTTGCCTTCGTTTTGTACGGCTTGCTACCGTTTGGGCAGAACGGGCGAGCATTTTATGGAGTTTTCGGTTCCCGGTTTTATTAAACGATTCTGCGGCCCGAATGCCATGCTTACCATGGCAGAATATTTGGAAGATTATGCTACACCCGAATTAAAGCAAAAAGGCTATGAGCTTATCGACCGAAAAATAGTTGAAATGGCTAAAACCGAAAAAACTACAGCGTTGTTGGGTAAACTGGAAAAAATCAAAAATGGCGAACGCGATTTATATTTCTAAATAAAACAATATTTTTTTGGGTTATTGAACTTAAAAGGTCGGTATTTACCGACCTTTTTTTGCTTCAATGCAATAGTTTATAGGGTTTAATAACCATAGCAATTAATTTTGTAACGAATAAGTAAATTAATTGATTAGTTCAGGTATTTTTTGTAATTTTGGTATGTTCTAGGCTATATTTATTAAGCAATAGCCAAATGTATGTACAAAAACTATTTACAATGAAAACTTATTCAATACGTGCATTATTAATTCTTTTAGTTATTGCAACCGCTTGTAATTTTGGTAATAAAGCGGATGAAATTGCAAATTCTTCCGAATCCGATTCTATTTCGCAGCTTGAAAGCGCCAATAAATCAGCTGTTAAAAAGCCAACAGAAAGCAAGGGCGAAATGGCAGTTCGAAATTTCGAATTAAAAAAACTAATTTTTTTCGGAACAGAACCATTCTGGGATATGAAATTTAAAACCGATTTTGCCGAATACAGCAATTCCGACGGTACGTATTTAAAACTCAGCTATTCGCCAAAAGCCGATGCTCAAAGTACCTTGCCTGATGCTGTAAAAATGTTGTCGGAGAACGAACTTCAAATTACCACCTACGAAAATGGTAAAAAACTTCAAATTACCATAAAAAAAGAATCTTGTTCCGACGGAATGTCCGACGAATCGTATGCCTATTCGATTTCGTTGGCTTGGGAAAGCGACAATAATACCTTATTTGGCTGCGGAAGAGTTATTAATATTGAAACCGAAAAAGACCGTTTTGAAGAGGAACTCTGGACGCGAATAAACAGCTTACAAGAAGATTATAAAATTCAAACGTTGGTATACGAAACCGATATTCGAAACTTCGATTTCTATAAAAAGGATGCTTATTTTAAAAGTTATGTCGATTATCTGTTCGATTTGGGTTACAACGTAACTCATGAAAAAGGACAATACTACTTAAAAACCAACTAAGCGTTTCTGCCTATACGCATACAATTTGGATTTTTTGCAGTAATAACTTCGAAAAGGTTTTTATTTAATAGGCAACGGTGCAACCGGTGGTAAATAAATATCCGATGTTATCAACCTCGAATGGGGTTGTACTTCGACTTTGCTCAATAACCGCAAAACGTGGATATTAGCATTTAATTGCTTCGCTTTGCCCGACTGTTTTAATGTACTATAAATAATTTTTGCTATTTCACCACAATTTCATCGACAAATATTTAGGCAAAGTTAAGGTTCCTATTACTTCAAATTTTACAAAACGGATTTTTTTTCCTGTTACTTCGAAGATATTCAATTTATTGATTGGTTCTTGTTGTTAGCTTCTTTTGTTGGTTTGTATGTCAGTTTTTTTATAGGTTTTTCCATCGGCAGAAACCAAGCACTGCGTTTCAAAATAAAAGCCATGAATCGGGTTGTGCTGAAACAACCTAATTCATGGCTATAAAAACGAGCAATTAATCTTCTTCTCAGTTTATTTTAATCGGTACGAAATTCCGCCAAGTACAGTAAGCGGATATTGCGGCCATTTGCTGCTATATTGCGAAGGCACATAATATTTAGCGTTCAATAAATTATCGGCTTTGGCAAAAACCGAAATATTAAACGGCAGTTTGTAACTTGCAAACAAATTTGCTATAAAGAAACCATCGGAAACTATCGGAGTTGCATTGGTAGACCCAAACATATGCGATTCGCTTCTGTACATTCCATCTAACGAAATCGACAGATTTTCGTTATAATACGTTACAATCAGTTTACCTGTATGTTTTGCAGTAAGCACCAAGGGTTCGTCATCAATATCGCCATCTACATACGAATAAGATAATGAAGTTCTTAAATTAGCACCCGAACCCAAGTCAAACAACCTATCGGCACGGAATGTACCTCCAAAAGCTTCCGATTCGGTACTGTTTACCGGTTTTTCAATAAAGCCCACCGGAATGCCTTTATACATGCCATTTACCGTACCCGAACTGCCAATTAAATCGGTTTGGTCGTTTAAAAATGCATTAAACGATAGAGTAAAATTCTCGTTCAACAAATAGCGCATTGCAAATTCGTAGGCATTGTTTACTGCCGGTGTTAAATCGGGGTTTGCCAAGTGTAAAAATCCGGAAGCAAGCCCGATAATGTCGCCGTTGCCGTTTTTTGCCGGATAGAAAGAACCGTATTGCTCATAAGCAGTTAACGATGGGGGAGCTAAGAAAGCTCTGCCGTACAACAATTTAAACTTTAACTTTTCATTGATTTATATTTTTTGTCATGTACTGAAACTAAATATACAAAAAATAAATTGAACTGAAAATTTTAGAATAAAAAAACATTAATTTGCTTTACACCAAAAAAGCGAATCAGTATACACACCTTAAAATCTACATTTTTCGTAATAGTTATCAACCTCTTTTTTCGATGGATATACTCTTTTCCCGGTTTTATCGATGTACATTCCGCCACAACCGCAAATTTTGATATTATTTGAGTCTACATGCGAAATTCCGTTATGAAAATCGCTAACTTCGGTATAGATGCACGGAATTTTCTCTTTTCCTTTCATAGCTATAAAACCGTATAAATAATTATAAATTTGGTCGGGGTCGTTAATTTTTATAGCTACGCTTATCATGCCTTCCGAAACACTGATAGGATGATTGTATTTTTCGGTAGAAATGGAGCATTCTACTACTTCGTTCCCTTTTTCATCGATAAATCCGTAATTACCAATATACATTTCGGTTTCTTGGTTAAAAACTCCTCGAAAAACTCGTGCATACCCATTTTTAAACATACCAATTTGGTTATATTTCAACCCAAAAGGAATTTTTTCGGTACCGTTATAATTCAATATCCCCCAAGTTCCGTTGGCAGGAAAATAATCGACAATCTTACCTTGGTAATAATAACATAGGTTTTCTTCTATATAAATTAAATCGTATTCGCATGGCAAAATTTCGTTGCCCAATTTATCGAGCACGCCAAATTTACCTACATCAAAACCACCATACTCGGTTACCGTACCTTTGTAACTAATGTATAATGGTTTATACTTATCTTCAAAAATAATATCGTAAATATAACCGGTAGTTAGCTTACCTTCAACTTTAACTGCATATTTTTTTGCCGGGTTTTGAACAATTTCTATGCTTTTTACCAATTTGCCATTTACCATAGGAAACCAATACCCGTTTGCATCGGTATCGCATTGGTAATTTTGACCTGTAGCAACTGAAAATGGCAAAAAGCATAACAACCATAGCATTTTAACATGTGCCTTCATAGGTAGTTTTTATCAATTATTTTTTAATGAAAACTGTTTTTTTCAATCGAATAGCTGTACTCGATGCTCCAACCAACAACTCGAATTCGCCTTCCTCTACCGTCCAAGTTTTAGTTTCGGGGTGCCAAAAGGCAAAATCGTTCGGATTTAACACAAAGGTAATTTCTTTCGATTCGCCATTGTTCAAACTAACTTTTTCGAAGCCTTTTAGTTCTTTTATTGGTCGCGGAACCGAACATTTTATATCGGAAACATACAATTGAACCGTTTCCGAGCCTTTACAATCGCCGGTATTTTTAACGGTAAGTGTAAGTTCAAGTGCTTGGTCGGGTGCAATTTGTTCGTTCGAAATGCTAAGGTTCGAATATTCAAAGGTGGTGTAGCTTAACCCGAAACCGAATGGAAATTGTGGCTCAATCTTTTTCGACTCGTACCAACGATAGCCCATAAAAATGCCCTCGCTGTAAGTAATATCGTATGTTTTATCTATTTTTTGTGAAGAAAGATTAACTCCGGAATACAATTTCTCGCCTTGCGGAATATACCCGAATGCCGGCGAATGGTTAAACGATTTTTCGATGCTGATTGGCAGCTTACCCGATGGATTGGTGCTTCCGC
>JAIFNC010000228.1 GCA_020047935.1 Bacteroidota bacterium | reverse complement strand
CGATAAACAATGGTCCGGTACCGGAATTTGGACGAACAAAGGCGGGCTTACTGTTTTATTGCTTGCTCTGAGCGCACTTGAGCACAGCGAGGTTTTGTCCGGCACCAAAATTGGCATTTTACTTACCACCGACGATAGTTTGCAAGGCAAACTTTCGAAAAAACTGATACACCAAAAATCGCTGCACGCCAAGCATGTTATAGGCTTGCAGGGTGCCGAGTTGCAAGGCGGAATTATAACCTCGCGTTCGGGTTCGGCTATATACAGCATAAGTTTGCACCTTCGCGAAACCGATAATGAAGAAAACGTAGCTCGGGTAGTTATTGCACTCAACAAATTGGTTGCCGCTTGGACATCGCTTACCGATTTGGAGCGCGGCATATTTGTTTCGCCGGGAGAAATGAATTTGAGCACCAATATAACCAACCCCTATGCCAGTGCCAAATTGCAATTGAATGTAAAATTTAATCGAAATTCCGATTTAATTGAAATAGATAAACGGATTAGGAAATTAGTACCAAAAACGTTAAAAAATTTGTGTTCGATACAATTCGACGGTGGCGAACAACGACCTGCCATGGAATACAATTACACCATTGATGCGTTTAGAAACCGCATAAACGCAACGGCTGCATTGCTCGATATTCCGATGCGGCGCGAGCACCGACCCGATTCTGCCGACATTGCATTTGCCGACGCTAACGTGTTTCGCATTGATGGCTTGGGCCCTATTGGAAGCAAACACGGCAATAAACCCGAATTTATTTGGCGCTACAGCATCGACGAACGAGCGGCATTGCTTGCCATGCTTATTCATACTTCGCAAACCGACAACTAAAAAATAAAAAAGCTTTGTTGAAAATTTACTTCTCAACAAAGCTTTTACGTTATCGAACAATTAAATCTTAAAATTAATGTGTAATTCAAATAGCAATTCTATGTTTTGAAAAATTCCACCGTATTTAATAATGCCTTCGATTGAGCCAACAAACCTACCGAGTTTTCCGAAAGACTATCGGCCAATTCGGAATTTTTCTGTGTAATTTCGGTTAAATGCTGAATAGCAGAATTTACTTGATTAATACCGCTGGATTGCTCGGTACTTGCCATCGAAATTTCTTTAACCAACATGGCAGACCGATTAATTTCGGGCATAATTTCGTTTATCATTTCTTGCGATTGAGTAGCCACATGCACACTTTCGCGCGATATTTTCTGAATATCCTTTGCAGCAACTCGGCTGCGTTCTGCCAATTTTCGAACTTCTTGGGCAACTACGGCAAAACCTCGACCTTCGTTGCCTGCACGAGCAGCTTCAATAGCTGCATTTATTGCAAGCATATCAATTTGCCGTGCAATTTCGTTTATAACTGAAATGCTGTTCACTATATTATTCATGGCATCGGTAGTTTTTGTAACCGATTCGCCAACAGCCATAATTTCCGCCGAAATTTTACTCGAAATACCTTCCGATTCTTTAGCATTATCGGAATTAGCCGATATACTGGCTGTCATTTCTTCAATTGAAGCCGAAACTTCTTCGCTCGAGGCGGCTTGGGTATTGCTGCCTACCGAAATATCATAGGCTCTCGCCGAAATTTCCTCGGCTGTATGTTTCAAATGCACCGATTCTGTTTTTATAACAGAAACGGTTTTTATAATCGATTGCGACATTACGCGCAACGCTTCTGCCATTTCACCAATTTCATCGTCGGAAGAGATTTGTGAGTCATGTTCAAAATTCCCCTTGCTTTTTTCTATTAAATTATCCTTTAATGCATTAATGGGTGCTACAATAGCTTTTATAGTAATATAAGCAGAGCCAAACGATACGATAATTAGCAGTATTAAGGTTACGAATATGATGAATAAAAAACCTGAAAATGAAGCCAATACTTGTCTATCGCTTTCAACGGAAACGGCAGTTACATATTCTCTTAATTTTGCAATACGCATAGTAACTTCGTCGAGTGCTATAATCGCAGCACCACCTTCCGAAGCAGTCAAATTCATTTCGAAAATTACCATAGGGTCGGCGTATGCATCCGGCGAGTTAAGACTTTCGATAACTTTTGTAAATTCAACAAAAAGCTGGTTTTCAATTAAGTTGAAAATTGAATCGAGCTCAAGTTGCTTTTCAGGTTCCCAGAATTTAGCCAATACTTCAATTTCCGATTTCAATTCAGGGTAAGTTTTATCCTGAATTTCCAGAAACTTAATTTTATCGGGTGTATTGTTTTGGAATTCAATAAAAACCCAATTTTTAAGCAATAGTTTCGAATTTGCAAAAACCGATTCAAGTTCGCTCAATTTATCGTTTGACGGTGCATAAATATGAACCGATTCCTCGGCATCCGATTTATTAACGAGCATTACAATGGACATAATTAAAAAACTGATGGCAATTAATATAAAAACTACCCCAAAGCCTATATACAACCGATTTTTAATGGTCAACTTTACCGACAGCCTTTTAGGAATCGAAATATTTCGATTTAAATAAAATTGTTCTAATTTGTTTGTTATATTCATAACGTAGTTTTTATTGAACGTTTGAAGCCAGTTTTTCTAAAGCCGGATTGTATTTTAACCCCTTTGCCAACAGGTTTGCTTTATTTATTTCGAATTTCAACCTATCGGAATCTTCAATAAAATTTATACACGAACCTTTTTTAAGCATTCCGACTTTTTCACTAATTATTAGCGTATTGGCGCTACCAATTGTAGCAATAGCTTGTTCCAACTTGCCGCTTCCCGATGCAGGAATATACAATATATTGCATCTCCCGATTTCATCGAAACTTTTGTATATTTCAATTTTTATCTGTTTGCCTCGAACGGTTTTTTTCTGAGAAATTTCTTGCAAATTTGCATTTACACCGGTACTTCCAAGTACGCCAATTACAAAGGTTTCGCCGGTAAAACTTGCCGGCCATTCTACATAATTTATGAAATTGTAAATGTAAGCCGCTTTAAATTTTTCAACCTGCGCTTGAACTTCAAAGGTTAAAATTGCCATTACAAGCATTATAGCGACTTTCCTTCTTACTGAAATATTCATAGTTTATCATTTTTAAAAATTACAATTAGCTTTTCTTCGATGCTATAAAAATACTATTTATTTTTAAGAAAAAAAAAACAAGACCAAATCAGTTAAAATTATGCCCTAGCTTTGCATAGGTAAAAATAAACAATTTTAAATAAAAACAAGTATTTGCACGAACAAATTTTCAAAAATATAAATTAGTTATTCGAAAAAACTTCCCTTTCCGCCGGTATGTACAAAAAGTATATTTTCGGAGGCTGAAAAGTTGTTTTTTCGACAAGCATGAATTATTGCTGCGCCGGCTTTTGCAGTATATACCAAATCGAGCAGTATACCTTCGGTTTGTGCAAAAATAGCTTGAGCTTCTTCAGCTTCGGGCGTTTTAGCACCATAATGCGAACCTTTAAAACTATCGGTTGCATTAAAATCGAAACCTCTAATTGAAATTTCATTTCGAGCCAAAAAATTATCGGTAAGTATTTTCATGTTCGAAAGTACATTTTCAGTATCTGACAGTACACTTATTCCTATTATTTCGCCCAGCACCAAATCGTTAAGCGAATTGCCTATGCACAAACCTGCCACCGTACCGCACGAGCCCGCCGCTACATAGGTTTTATTGAACCAAACCTTTTGCTGCAAGGCTATTTGTTTTATATCGAAAACCAAATCGACATAAGCCCGAATACCTATTGAATTAGAACCGCCAAGAGGCATAAAATAAGGTCTTTCGCCCATAGCATTCAAATTAACGCTAATTATTTCGGCAAACTTATGTAAATTATTAATATCTTCGGTTTCAATAAATTGCATATTGGCACCAAACAATTCGCACAGTTTCAAATTACCGGTTAAAATTGGCGGCTTTGTACCCGGAAAAACCAACGTTGTTTTGAGTTTATATTTTGAACCGTAAGCGGCGGCCAATGCACAAAAATTTGATTGCTGCCCACCATAAGCTATTAAGCAAGTGGCTCGTACCGAAATAGCGTCGGCAACTAAATAATCGAGTTTGCGGGTTTTATTACCGCCAAAAACCGGAGCCGTAAGGTCGTCGCGCAGGCACCAAATATTAGAACCTAATTCTTGCGACAAGTGTTCCAATTTATAAAGAATAGGTTGAATAAGGGAATCGTTTAATTTAATTGTCTGTTTTAAAACGGTCGATTTCATTAGCGAATAATTGTTTTTTTTGTCTGTTGAAACGTTATGTTTGCAATTTTGAATGTACTAAATATTTTTGCATTGAGATTCGTTCCACAATGCTAAAGAATTTTTATAAATATCGGAATGTTTTTTCAAACTTCAAAATAAAAGTAACTAATACCGGCATGAAACTAAAGTTTGCTTATTAAAATTTACAACATATAAATAAAATTACATTAAATTATTTAACTAATTATGAGGAATTTAACTACTATTTTATTATTATTTTCTTTTGTTATTTTTGAAACTCAAGCACAAAGCGAACTTGAATGCGAACAAAAATCGAAAGCTTACTCCAATGCAATAGCCGTTCAATTTGCTAAACCTAAACACAATTTTAGTGCCGTATTGGCGCTTACCGACGCATGGTACAGTGCCTGCGGCTACTCGGAACCCATAATAAGAGCTGCAATTTTGAACGAATTACTTGCCGGTAATAACCACGATTCGTTAATAATGGGTTATTTTTCAAGCGATTTGCACTATAATTATATCGATAGGTTAAACAGTCCGCCAAATGCCCAAGATTCGAATTATTTCAAGGAAAATGCTGCTTATTTTACTTACGTGCCGGTTAAATCGAAGTTCGATTCTATTTGCAACAAAGTTGCCAACCAACTGCTCGACAGTACTTATCTGACAAGCAACTCGCGATTGGCCTGTCGTTTTTTTTCCGACTCGCCGGTAAGTTTCAGGTATACGTTGAATAATTCTATTTACAAGAAAACCTCAGTTTATAAAATAATAAGAACCAACGAAAACAACCATGCCGATTTGGAATCGAAACTTAACTTGTATTTTGGCACTTGGAAACCCTTCGGTGCAAATAATACAACGTTTAATTTAAATCCTTACATTGGCATTGGAATGGGCAAAATTTCATCGGGCATACATACCGATTTTGCCTTTAAACTTAAACTTCTGATGAACGATAAAGCGTTTGAATACAAATTAGACCAAACAATACATTCGGTAAACAGCAGTTACGCACTTTCGGGCGAGGTTAATTTCGGAATTCCGATGTATAGCGGAATAAATACGGAATTTAATGTGGTAATTGGTGCAGGCTTAGAATCGATGCATACCGGCCTATTGACTCCTGCAGAAAACGAAGACGAAACGGACACTTACCACAATATGGAAACAGTCTTTTTTCAATTGGGTTTATCAACTGAAAAAAGGCAAGCCGAACAGCAAAAAATTGGCTTAGCTGCTTTCTTGGTTTTAGCACCCTATAATTTCAGCAGTCATTTAATTACCAAGTTTAGCGGTACTTCGCTTTGTGTTGAGCTGTTTATAAAGCTATAAGAACAAAAACAAAATTAAGTGTAAACCTTTTCAAACGGCAAACAAGAACTTTCTATGCAAGCTATAAGCGAGCATTTAACATGGAAAAATAAGCTGTTCATTACAAATTCATTTGAAATGAGCAGCTTAATTTTATTAAAGATGCTATTTATTTACTTTTCGTTTATTCTTGAATTCAGAATCTTTTTTCCAACCCGGAAAATAACGCGAATTGGCAAGTTTCCAGCCTAATTCAAAAGCCAATTGTGCATCTTGAATAATTCCCTCGAAATTATAGGTGTCTTTAGAATATTCGTCGGTTGGTTTATGATACATAGTTTCCAAATATTCCTTTTCTTTAGCAGCAGCCAACGCTTTGCCGCCTACAACCAAATCGACATTGCCGCGCGCAAACAATGAAGGAACTCCGGCTTTTGCAAACGGAAAATGGTCGGCTCGATAAAACATACCGGTTTGCGGGTTAGGGTCGGGAACCAAATATCGGCCTTGTCGTTTAGCAATTTCGGCGGTCATATCTTCCAGTTCCGATTGGTTGTAACCGGTTATCATTACATCGTTCCATTTGCCAAGTGGCAGCATTAAATCGTTATTTATGTTTGCTACCGTTTTTTCGATGGGCAACAGCGCATTGTTTACATAGTATTCAGCACCCAACAAGCCTTGTTCTTCTGCTGTTGGTGCCATAAATAGAATTGAACGTTCGGGTTTAGTATCCATTTTCATAAACGCTTCGGCTATTTCGAGCATCCAAGCCAAAGCGGTACCATTGTCAACTGCACCGTTATAAATAGAATCGCCGTCGAGTACGTTTCCAACTCCCAAATGGTCCCAATGCGCGCTATAAATAATGCATTCATCTTTAAATTTCGAACCTTCAATCATACCAATAACATTGTTCGAAACCGAATACTCGAACGATTGTTGAATATTCAGATTAAGCGATGCATTAAGTTCAAACGGCTTAAAATCGGGCTTTTTGGCTAGTTCTTTAAGTTCGGTAATTTTGTAGCCCAACAAATTAAGCAAGCTGTCGGCTGCCGAGTAAGTAAACCAACCTTCAACAGCACAGCGGTTTTTATACCCGTCGTCGGGTTGCAAATACAGTTTTGGAATAATAGCACCGTTTAATACTACCGAATACGGATAGCCTGCTTGTTCGGATTCGTGAATAATAAACACCGCTTCGGCACCTTTACGGGCGGCTTCTTCGTACTTGTAGGTCCATCTGCCGTAATAGGTCATGCTGTTGCCTTTAAAGTAGGTAGTGTCGGCAGCGCCAAAACCGGGGTCGTTTACAAAAATCAATACCGTTTTGCCTTTCAAGTCCAACCCTTCAAAGTCGTTTTTGCCAAATTCGGGTGCATCAATTCCGAAACCTGCAAACACCAAACCCGATTCATTCAGTGTAATTTCTTTTTTTATTCTGCGCGAAAAAGCCACAAAGTCGGTTCTATATGCTAAATTAAGACTTTTTTCGCCCAGCTTAATTTTCATGTTACTTGGCTTTCCGGTTACCGAAACCAAGGGTACCTCCTGAAACCAATTATCGCGGTTGGCAGGTTTTAAACCTATGCGTTCAAACTCTTTGGCCAAATAATCGATTGCAATTTGTTCGGCAGCGGTTCCGGGTTTTCTGCCCAAAAGCGAATCGGCACTAATATTTTCGACATAGCGTGCCATATCTTCACTATTTATGCTTTGCATGCCTTTGCTTAAATCGGGCTGCCCTATATTGCACGAAATTATTAAACTTGCCAACACTAAAAGCAAATATTGTTTCATGGTTCCTTTTTTAATTTTGAGCAAAACTAAAAAATTTAGGTGTACTAATTTCTATTTGGGGAAAAATAGTTGCATTTTTTATCAATAGTTCGTTATCTTTTTGCCACGAATACACGAATGTTTTGAAAATCAATAAATTGTATGAAACGCAACTTAATATTTTTATTTTATTGAATATTAAACAATTACATGAATTAATAGCGAACTGTTGTTTTATGTAACCGGTATGAAAATAAGCCTATAGAATTTCAAAAAATACCTCGTTAAAATTCATATCAATTACAATTTAATAATGTAATTTTGGTACAGATTTTCAAAAAAACAAAATGGAAATAACAATAATTATAGGGTTTTCGCCGGAAACACCTGCAGAAATTGAAGTTTTTTGCGCAAAATTCGAAAAAATAGTCATTGCAAGCGGACACCAAACGGTTGTTTTCAATTTAGCAAAAATGCATATTAAACCATGTTCCGGCTGTTGGTCGTGTTGGGTTAAAACACCCGGTTTGTGCGGCACGCACGACGATGCCGAATTAATTTTAAAACGCTATTTGCATTCGGATTTAGTTCTATTTTTCACCAATTTGCCGGCAGGTTTTATTTCAAGTTCAACAAAAAAAATAATCGACAAACTAATTCCGCATTATCATCCGTACATTTTTATAAAAGAGGGCGAAATGGATCATCTTCCGCGATACGACCGATATCCGGACTTGGCAAGTATTTTTATTCAACCGGAAAATGCGGATGAATTAGACCTGCAAATTTCGGATGATTATATGCGTCGCGTGGCGTCGCAATTTCATTCGAATTACAAGTTTACAAGTATTAACCCCAAAACTGCCGAGGAGGTATACCATGAAATTACTAATTCTTAACGGCTCGCCGCGAGCAATGGGTTCGAACTCGACCTTGCTGATGCAACATTTTTGCGAAGGAGCTAAATTTGCGGTGCCTGCATTCGATTTTGAAATGTGTTATTTGAGCAAACATACCCATTTTGACGAATACCTCGAAAAATATGATAAAGCGGAAAATGTGCTTTGGATTTTTCCGCTGTATGTACACGCAATGCCTTCAATAGTAAAGGATTTCATGGAAATATTGTACACTGCCAAACCGCAAAATAAACCGCCACATGCTTTCATTGTTCAATCGGGTTTTACCGAAGCAGCTCAAAGTCGATTTTTAGAGCCTTATTTAACACGTTTTCCCGGTAAATTGGGCTGTAAATCAAATGGTTTGCTAATTAAAGGCGGTATTGAGGGCATTCAAATTATGCCAAAATTTGCTACAAAATCGTTATTTCGAAATTTCAATAACTTAGGGCAAATTTATGCCAAAAATGACAAATTGGACGAAAAATTATGCGCAAAACTGCGTAAACCGGAACATTTAAACAGCCGAATATTACTGATAATGAGAATAATGGCATTTCTAAAAATGAATAATTTTTATTGGAACATACAACTCAAAAAAAATAATGCATTTCACTTGCGCGACTCTCAACCCTATTTATAAAACTAAAAAATGTAATTCCACCAAAAATTTCAATTGGCATATTGTTTGACTTTTATAAGGAAACTAATCTTGTAAAAAAATGAAACTCAGTTTCCGAAATCGGTTCTTAATTCCAATAATTATAGCCGTAACCGTAATAGTAAGCATTTTACTTGGTTTTTTAGGAAAAACACTTTATGAAACCGAAATTGCAGGTGCCGAAGAGCTTTCGATTAATTTGGCAAAGGAAAATGCCCTTAAGTTAAAACTCATTTTCGAAAAAGATTTAATGCTAACCAAAACCGTTGCTTTGGCAGCAGAAAATTTCAACAAATATAACAACGTTGAAGCCATGTCGCATTTAAAAGACATGATGCTAAATGTAATGGAATCGAACCCTAAATATTTTTCGATTTGGTTATACTTTGATAAGCAAGCTGTAGAAAAAGACTGGCTTCATGAATATGGCAGAAACCGGCATTATTACTACCGCGAAGGCAATAAAGTGCTATTTAAAAGCGACGAAAAAGAAACTGCGGGTTATATTTTGGATGGCAGATATTTAAGCACAAAAAGAGCAAATACCGATTTTCTTTGGGATCCGTATTTCGATGAAATTGGACAAATGCAAATGACCACCATTGGTTCTATAGTACGCATGAATGACAAACACAGCGGACAAATTGGCATAGACATGGCACTTACCGATTTGGATTTTATAAACGACATTAAACCGTTTAAAAACAGTTACGCCTACCTGATTGGCAGCAACGGTACATATATTTGGCATCCCGACTCTACAATGCAGTCGAAATTTATCAACCAAACCGATTCGGTACTTGACAGGAAGCACAACCTAACCGAGCGCATTTTAAAAGGTGAAGCGTTTAGTTTTACCGACTACAAAAACGGCGAAGAACTTTATTTCTGTTTTGAACCACTATCGGTCGGGAATTCAACCACTCATTGGTCGTTGGCAATTATAACTCCAAAAGATGTAATTACTGCCAAAGCCGAAAAAACACTCAATTGGGTACTGTTTTTTGGTTTGTTGGGCATTTTAATAATTAGTGCAATTATAGTTGCGCTCACATCGTCGGTTACAAAAGTTATTGTTAAACTTAAAAATGATATTGAAGAACTTGCCAAAGGAAATTTTAGGCAAGAAATAGCCATACACCGAACCGATGAAATAGGCGATATTGTAAAATCGCTAAATAGCATGCGATTAAAAATTCGCGAGGTGCTTAGCTCTATATCCAACGGCAGTGCACAAGTAGAAACTATGAGCAAAACATTTAGCCAAAGTTCAATGCATATAAGCGATGGCGCTGCCAAACAAGCAGCTGCCGCCGAAATGTTGTCGAGTGCAGTTGAGGAGATTGAAAGCGGCATAGCCAACGACCTTCATATAACCGACGAAGCCGAAAAAATTGCCGGAAAATCGTCGGAAAACATAACAAATAATTTAGCCATAACTTCCTCAACGGTAGAAATGATGAAATCGGTTGCCGATAAAATATCCATTATCAGCGAAATAGCTTTTCAAACCAATATGTTGGCACTAAATGCTGCCGTTGAAGCAGCGCGCGCCGGCCAAGCAGGCAAAGGGTTTGCTGTAGTAGCAGGCGAGGTTCGAAAACTGGCAGAAAACAGCAAAAATTCGGCACACGAAATAGTAAGCTTAACCAACGACACCCTGCTTTCGGCCGAAACCGGAACCGAATCGCTCAAAAGCATTGTAGCCGACATAAAACGAACTGCCGAAATTTTGCAAGCCATTAAACAATCGGAATACGAGAAAAAACTAAGCGTAGCACAAATAGGAAGCACAACAAACGAATTGCACGATATTGCTCAAGAAAATGCATCGTCGTCGGAAGAATTGGCTGCCGCTGCCGAACGCTTGCTCGAAGAAGCTTATGCATTGCAAAAACAAATTCATTGGTTTAAAATTTAAACTTACAGGCGTTTTTTTTCTGAAAGAATCCGGTAAGTAAACATACCGGTTCTTGCCAGCAAGTGCATTAAGGAAACATACAAAACCCCAAAACCGTAAGTTATGCTTCGTCGTAAATTAATCGACGAAGCTTCTTTAAAATATTTGGTTGGGCAAGTAATTTCGGCAATTTCAAAATTTTCAAAAATAATTTGCGATAGCATTTGGTTGTCGAATACAAAATCGTCGGAATTGATTTCGAAATTCACTTTTCGCAACACATCGGCAGAAAAAGCCCGGTAACCGGTGTGGTACTCAGAAAGTTTTTGCCCCGAACACAGGTTCTGGAATAAAGTCAATCCGCGGTTGGCTATATATTTATACATAGGCATTCCGCCACGCAATGCGCCGTTGCCCAAAATTCGCGAACCCAAAACCACCGGATACACCTTATTGGCAATAATATGCGCCATGGGTAAAATTAGGGTTGGTGTATACTGATAGTCGGGGTGCAGCATAATTACAATATCGGCATTTTCCTGCAACGCTTTTTTATAACACGATTTTTGATTACCTCCATAACCGGTATTTTTTTCATGTACTATAACATGCTCAATACCTATTTGTTTTGCCAATTCTGCGGTATTGTCCTTGCTTTTATCGTCCACCAGAATTACAAAATCAACCACCGAGCGGTCTATTTCGTTGTAAGTTTTAACTAAGGTTTCCGAGGCATTATACGCCGGCATTACAACAGCAATTATTTTTCCGTTTATCATATAATTCTACTAATTGGGGGCATTTTAACCATTTTTTTCGATATTATTACCAAACTCCGGTATAAATATCTAATTTTAGCACGAAAATAAATAAAAATAACCAAAGTTCGTATATTATGCGAAAATTGATTCTATATATAGCCGTTTCGCTCGATGGCAGAATAGCCAGAACCTCGGGCGAAACAAGTTGGCTCGAAAGCGTACCCAACCCAACCGAAACCGATTACGGTTATGCCGATTTTCTAAAAACCGTAGATACCGTAATTATGGGCGGCGAGTCGTATCGTAAAATTCTCGATTTCGGAATCGATTATCCGTATCCGGATAAAGAAAATTACGTTTTCACCAAAAATAAAAATACACGAAATAACGAATTTGTGCAGTTTATAACCGAAAATCCTGCCCAATTTGTTCGTAAAATAAAACAAAAAGAAGGCAAAGATATTTGGCTGTTGGGCGGCGGACAAATAAACAGCATGTTGGCACGCGAAAAACTGATTGATGAAATGATTGTGTTTGTTATGCCTATAGCTATTGGCGGCGGAATTGGTCTGTTTGGCGACAAACAATTAAACGTACATTGGAAACTGAAATCGACTTCAACATACGAGTCGGGGGTGGTTTGTTTAACCTACGTACATGCCAACGAAAAGCAATAATTAATGTTGAATTTAACGCCCAAATTTGCCATGAAGAAAAATTACAGCTTACTCATTATAATAGTTTTACTGCTTATTTCTGCCTGCAATTCGCAAACCGGTACTCAACAAACCTCCGAATATTCGTTCAAAAATCCGGATAGAATTTGGTTTCTGCCAAAAAAACTGCGCGAAATTTCCGGAATTACGTGGCTTAACGATACGACCCTTATTTGTATACAGGACGAAAAGGCCAATTTGTACAAATTCAATTTAGCAACCAACGAAATTTCGGATAAATTCGATTTCGGAAAAGACGGCGATTATGAGGCTATAACAAAAGTAAACGAAACTATTTACGCCTTGCGCAGCAACGGAAATTTGCACGCGATATATAATGCGTTTTCTTCGGAAATAAATATTGAAAAATTTAAAACGCCACTTACTAAAGAAAACGATACGGAATCATTGTGTTTTCTAGCAGCACAAAATGCCTTACTTATAGGCTGCAAAAACTTGCCTTTACAGCCCGACAACCGAACCGAATTGCGCCGTGCGTTTTATATTTATTCGCTTACCGATTCGGTTTTTATTGAAGAACCCTATTTTTGGTTAAGCGCTGCAGCAACAAACTGTGCCAAATTTAGCCCAACCGATATGGCGGTAAATCCGAAAAACGGAAATATTTATGTGCTCAGTTCTTCGCCCAATTGCGTTACAGTTTTAAACACCATAGGCGAAGTTATTTATGCCGAAATGCTTACGCACAAAAATTTTGTAGTACCGGAAGGTATTTGCTTTTCGCCAAACGGAACACTTTACATTGCTTCCGAAGGAAAAAAACAAGAAGCAACCCTGTTGGAGTTTAAAATGAACTATGAATAAAACATAAAATCAAAACTAAATAACAAAACCAATTTCTATGATTGAATTAAACAACTTTCTAATTACAATTGATTCGTATATTGGCAGCGCCGCATGGTTTGTATATTTTTTGCTCGGAACCGGTATATTTTTCACCAT
>JAIFNC010000244.1 GCA_020047935.1 Bacteroidota bacterium | reverse complement strand
AAAATTGAAAATAACCACCAAGTTATGAAATATACAGCACAAGAACTTTTTGAACTGTTAAACGACCAAGACGAATGTCCTTGGATTGAAGCAAAAGGCGGGAGCGAAAGTTCGCATTCCGTAATGGAAACGGTTTGTGCATACTGCAACGAACCCGGACTTGGTGGCGGATATATTGTTATGGGTGTAGCCGAAGACCATGTTTCGCAAAACATGCTGTACAAAGTTATCGGCGTAAACGATACCGATAAGTTTCAGCGCGACTTTGCAACGCAATGCAACAGCATGTTTAACTTGCCGGTACGCCCCGAGTTATGGATTGAAAAGCTCAATGGAAAATCGGTAATAGTTATTTGGATAAATGAAGTTCCGCAACGACAAAAACCGGTATATTTTAAATCGGACGGTTTGCCGCACGGTGCTTTGCGACGCATCGGTTCAACCGACCAGCATTGTACCGACGACGATATGCATATTTTTTATCGCGACAGTTCGAGTTTTGACCAAGCGCCGGTTAAGGGTTTAAATTTTTCGCACATCGACGGAAATGCGCTTAAACGCTACCGAACCTTGCGCGAAAAGGTGAATCCGATTGCGGAAGAATTAAGTTATACCGATTCGGAATTGCTGCAAGCATTAGGCTGTGTAAATCGCGAGAACCCTGCCGAACTAAACATGGCAGGATTACTGCTTTTTGGCTCAAGTGCAGCACAACGCAGTACTTACCCTATGCTTAGGGTCGATTATATTCGTATTCCGGGAAACCAATGGATTGAAAATCCCGACGACCGGTTTACTTCTATTGATATGCGCGGCTCACTGATTTTGTTGTTATACAGACTCATTGATGCCATAAATTCCGACTTGCCCAAAGGCTTTTTGCTTGCCGACGATAGTTTGCAAGCAACCTCTGTAGGCTTACCTATGAAAGTTTTGCGCGAAGCCATTGTAAATGCACTTATGCACAGGTCGTATCGCGAGCACCGACCTACGCAAGTTATTCGATACGACAACCGAATTGAAATAACCAATCCCGGGTTTTCGCTTAAATCAGAAGAAAAACTCGGACTGCCGGGAAGTGAAACACGAAATCCGTTTATAGCCGCAGTATTTCACGATACCAATTTAGCAGAGACCAAAGGTTCGGGCATAAGAGCTATGCGCAGACTAATGCAACAAGCCCGTTTGGTAATGCCCACATTCGAGTCGAGTCGCGAAAACAACGAATTTACAGTCAGGTTGCTTTTGCACCATTTTCTGAACGAAGAAGATTTGAATTGGCTCAACCGGTTTTCGGACTTACAACTTACCGATGCCAACAAACAAGCACTTATATTCGTGCGCGAAGTAGGAGCCATAGATAATAAAACATACCGACAAATGGCAGATTGCGATACACTTAAAGCTTCATCCGATTTGCGTAATTTGAAAAACCTAAACTTACTGAAACCAAAAGGTAAAGGAAAAGCTACCTATTATGTTCCCGATGCAGCGCTTAACACACAAGCTACACTGCTTAACACACAAGCTACACCGCTTAACACACAAGCTTCCGTGCTTAGCACAGAACCTATGTATAATGCTAATTATGAATTCGATAAGGCCAATAATGAGCTTAATACAGAACGTAACAATGCGCTTAACACACAAGCTACTACGCTTAGTACACAACCTCCGTTCCTTAACACACAACCCCTGTTAAAAAATCGCGATGAGCTGCTAAATATTCTTCCTGTTAATGTTCAAAACAAAATATCTAATTTGAAGAAACGAGAATCGAATCCGAATATAGTTAAAGATTTGATTTTGGAAATGTGCAGCCTTCACTCGTTTAAATCAGTTGAAATAGCAATAATTCTGCAAAGACGCGAAGATTACACTCGACACACATTCCTCAACGGAATGATACAAAGTAAAGAACTTAAATACCTTTACCCTGAAATGATAAGCCACCCGGAACAGGCCTATTTAACAAACATAAAGAGCTAAATTGTAAGCTATAAATATAATGGAAATCCTTGAGAAAAATATAGAGCTTTATATGTCGCTTTTTAAAGGCAGAAATGACATTTATGCACGACGATGGGAAAAAGCTGATAAAAGCGGTTATATGCCGGCATACGAACTCGACTGGAATGAGTACAATAAGCATAAATCGGAAGGTGGCACATTTCAAAATTTTAAAAATAAAGCACATAAAATTTTCGATAGAAATGCTGTCACCGAACACCTGCAAGGCATCTATACACATGGAATATATCCGTTATTAGATGATAATTCATCTTTTTTTATTGCTGCCGATTTTGATGAAAAAGATTGGTTAGTTGAGAGTTTGAAATTTATTTCAATTTGCAGCGATTTCGGGCTAAAGGCATATTTAGAACGTTCCCGTTCAGGAAATGGTGGGCATGTTTGGATTTTTTTTGAGGAAAATATACCGGCAAAACAAAGTAGGGAAATTGTATTTGAGCTTTTGCGAAAAGCCAAAGTAATATCCGAATTTCAAAAAGAAGCAAGTTTCGACAGACTCTTTCCTAATCAGGATTTTCATAAAGGTTTGGGCTACGGCAATTTAATCGCACTTCCATTGAACGGTAAATCAGTGCTAAACAACAATTCGGTATTTTTGGATATTACCACTAAAATGCCTTATCCGAATCAGTGGGAATTTCTTGAATCGATTGAAAAAATGACCAAAAGCTCAATTGAAATTTTTTATAATGAACTTTGCGGAAAGGCTATGGATGCCGTTTCTATACCTATAACACATGGCAACGATTTTGAAATTTCATTCGATAAGCAATTATATCTTAAACGAATTGAACTAACCAAACCGGTAGTTAAATTTCTGCGGGAAAACCTAAATTTTATTAATTCGGAATGGATAATTAAGAAAAACTTGGGAAAAAGCGTTTATAATATTGAAATGTTCTTTAAACTTATTGAAGAACAGGAAAATGAAGTAATAATTCCAAGAGGATTTATTGGGAAATTAGTGGAATTCTGTAAAAAAGAGGGTATTCGATTCCAAATTTCGGATAGAAGAAAGAAACTTGAACCGGTTGTATTTAATGCATCTATAGAACTATATGATTATCAGAAAAAAGCACTTGAAATTACTAAACGAAAAGACTTTGGTGTAATTGTAGCACCACCAAGCTCCGGAAAAACGATTTTGGCATTAGAAATTATTTCACAAAAGCAGCAACCTGCATTAATAATAGTTCATCGGAAGCAGCTTTACGACCAATGGATAGACCGAATTCAATCGTTCTTAGGTATTCCTAAATCGCAAATTGGGCAAATAGCCGGCGGAAAAGCTACGATTGGTAGCCAAATATCGGTGGCTATGATGCAAAGCTTATCGAAACTGAAAAATATTGATGAATACTCAAATAGCTTCGGTACAATAATTATAGATGAATGTCATCATATTCCGGCAAAAACATTTCGAGATACAATAATCCATTTCAATGCTTATTATTTGTACGGTTTTACTGCAACACCAAAAAGAAAAAACAACGACGAAAAGTTGATTTTTGTTTATATTGGTGAAATACTGCATGAAATAACCCGAATGGAATATGCTGAATTTGAACAGTCTAAACTTGAAATTAATGTGAAAGAAACCGTATTGTCAGTACCATTCGATTATAAAATAGACAATTATGAAACCGTTTCGAATATATTGGTGTACGATACACAAAGGAATCAATTAATTGTAAACGATATTATTTCAGAAGTACCAAAAAGAAAATCGATACTTATACTTACAGAACGAAAATCGCATATTAATGTATTAAATTTGTACTTAAAAGACAAGTTTGAAACCATAACTATTAGTGGCGAGGATAGCGAAACTCAGCGAAATTCGAAACTTAAACAAATACAAAGCGGACATTATAAGCTTGTAATAGCAACCGGTCAGTTTTTTGGAGAAGGCATTGATATTGATGTTTTCGATTGTCTGTTTTTGGTTTATCCGTTTGCATTCGAAGGTAAATTAATTCAATATATCGGAAGAATTCAACGTGCTAAGAAAAAGCCTGTAATTTATGATTACCGCGACAGTAAAATTACCTATTTCGACAAAATGTACAAGCAAAGAAATCGGTATTATAATAAACTCAGGAAACAAGAATTAGTTGAACCCGGCGAAAGAGAGTAGTTTTCGACTTGTTGTTTTAATTTTGAAAACCGTAACTAATTTGCAAAATTTATCGGTAATTTAGCGAAATGTTTCCGGATACTCAACCTTAATTTGCGGTGCAGTGTATCGCGAATTACAAAACAAGAAGAATAATGCAGCAAACTATACTGGATAAATATTTGAATATGAATGTTTTGATACGGACTTCCGAATCCGAAATACAAGCCTATGTTGAATCGAAAATACAAACTTTGTAAATGGCAACCAACAAACATGCAACCATACGCTACCATGCATTAGACCAATGCTTTAGTAATTGGGGACGAAAGTATTATATCGAAGATTTGATAGAAGCTTGCAACAAAGCATTGTACGAGTTTTCCGGCACGGTTGAAGGCATTAAACGCCGACAAGTTTTCGATGATATAAAGTTTATGGAAAGCGAGCAAGGCTGGTCGGTGCCGTTGGAAAAAATAAAAGATGGCAGACGTGTATATTACCGGTACGACGACCGAAATTTCTCAATAAAAAAACAAGCAATAAACGAACTGGAGGCTAAGCAACTAAAAGAAACCTTGTCGGTTTTAACCCGATTTAAAGGTATGCCCCAATTTGAGTGGATGGAAGAAATGCTGATTCGAATTGAATCGGTTTTCAAACTAAAAGGCAACCAAATTTCTGTGGTTAGTTTCGAACAAAATCCGTTTCTGAAAGGGTTAAACTTCTTTACCGATTTGTTTAATGCCATTCAGTACAAAAAAGTACTGACAATTACTTACAAAAGTTTTCGGCATGAAGAACCTATTAAATTCCTATTGCACCCTTACCATTTAAAACAATACAATAACCGTTGGTTTTTGTTTGGCTACACTCAAGAACACGGTGCAATTACAAACCTTGCATTAGACCGCATTATAACATTGTCTGAAATTGCCGAAACCTACGTCGAAAATACCGACATAAATTTCGAAGAATATTTTGATGACATTGTAGGTGTAACCTTGCGTTCCGACCAACATCCGCAGGCTATACGACTTAAAATTAATGCATCGCTTTGGCCTTATATCGAAACAAAACCCTTACACGGCTCGCAAAAAGTAAAAACAAGAACCGACCAAGCAATTGAAGTCGAATTATTTTTACAAATAAACTACGAATTTATTTCTTTACTTTTTTCTTTTGCTGAAGATATTACCGTAATTTCGCCGCAAGAGCTAAAAAACATTATAAAAACAAAAGCTGAAAAGGTGCTTAAAAATTATTTTTAACCTGTGCACGTTGGTTGCACAAAACCATTATAGCTTTGCAGAAGTTCTTCGAAATACTTGCCCAACTTATTGAATCGTGCATGCTGTCTCTTTTTTAAGAGAAACGACCGGCATGCTTTCTCGACTTGTTTCGAGATTAATGTTTATTAGGCATCAGTTGTAATGTTAATATATGATTTATATTAATTTATTTTTAATATTTATTATAATATTTTTAGATTACATACTTATAGAATAACAGGCAAGTATTTTCGGAGGCTTTAGGCAAAAAAAACATGAAACCGGAAAAACAACACATAGCATACATTCGCGAGAAATTTGCCCAAATGCAAACCCGCGACGATTTGGCAAAATTGCTTTCCGATGCCAAAAACTTGCTGTATGCCGAAGCCCGACCGCCTTTTTTGCTTAAAGCTATTACCTATTATTCAAATCCGGAATTGTGCAAAAAAAGGTACAACACTTTCGAAATTAAGAAAAAAAGTGGCGGAAAACGAACCATAAACGCCCCGGTTAAAGGCTTAAAAACCATATTGCGCTCGCTTAATTTTGTGCTGCAATGCTTGTACGAACCGCACAGTGCAGCAACAGGTTTTGTGCTCGAAAAATCGATTGTGGACAATGCCGCCTTGCACGTTGGAAACCACAATGTATATAATATCGACTTAAAAGACTTCTTTCACAGTTTCGACCGCAACCGTGTGAAACTTGCCTTTATGTATGCACCGTTCAACCTTAACGGCACACGCGAGCCGCTGGCTTTTTTGTTGGCAAGCCTTTGTACTCACCCAATTTTAATTGGCACCGAAACAAAAACGGTTTTGCCGCAAGGTAGTCCGTGTTCGCCTACCATAAGCAATATTTTGTGCACCAAACTCGACCACCGACTAAGCGGCTTGGCAAAGCGTTTTGGTGCAAAATATAGCCGATATGCCGACGATATTACCTTTTCGTCGCAGCACAATATTTATTCCGACGAAAAATTTACCGCCGAACTAAAGCGAATTATCGAGAACGACCAAAAGCTGGAAATTAATACCGCAAAAGTTCGATTGCAAAATTCGAAATACCGACAAGAAGTTACCGGATTAACTGTAAACGAAAAAGTAAACGTAAGCCAAAAGTATATTAAAAATTTGCGTATGTGGCTAAGCTATTGGGAAAAATACGGTTATTCAAAAGCCAATGAAATATTTACACGCGACTATTTAGCCGACCGAAATCATTTGGCAAAAGGCAAACCCAATATGCAAAATGTACTTTCGGGCAAATTAGATTTTTTGAAAATGGTTAAAGGCGAAGAAGACCCAACGTACAGCAAGTTGCAAAACCGTTTCGATAAATTAAATGCAAAAACTTCATCGTTTGCCAAAGTGCTTGACATTTGGGAAAATGAAGGCATAGAAAAAGCAATGGAATACATGAACCAAAACCCTTTATAGTTATGGAATGTAAGATTGTAAAAACAAACGAATTTACCGACAAGCAAGGCAAAACTTTCCGTACCTACAAAGTATTTATCGAAAACGAAGGTTACTGGATAAGTACTAAGGATTTTGAAGACTTTCCGGGACTACTTAACATTTCAGCCGAAAACATTGTATTACAGGAACCTGTTAAAGAGAAGTACGCCCGCATTTTTATGCGAAGCACAAAGGGCGAATACTTGGTACTTGAACCAATTGAGAAAATATTGGCAACCGATTTAAACACAAATCCCGATGAAGCAAGAAAACTATTTTTTGATGTATGCTACGAAACTGCAATTCAATTATACAAAACAAAAGTTGGCATTGAATATTTGACTAACGATGAAAAAAGCAAAGAAAGTTTTGAAGAACAGGGTATTCCTGCCGAAAAAATAGCATTGCATAAACAATATGCAATATTTGTAGAAATTGCACAAATAAGAAAATTCAGGCAAATTATCGATAAAACAATTAGAGCTACTGCTTCAAACCAAAGTAAGCGTTCGTCGTTCCTTGCTTCAATTTATATGTGCAATTCAATAATCTCAAAATCATTAGATTATTTAAAGAACAAGTTGCAATTTGATGAATCGGTACTGCCCGAATACATTAACATAAGCTTAACTGACGTTTCGAAATTGGTTACAGTGGAAAACCACAATACTGACGACCAAGAAAAAACTGTGCTCGAAATACAAAAACAAATTGAAGAAAATGAACAAACGCCTCAATCGGAAAAAGTAATGTTCATTAACACCCTGCTCGATTTTAGCACTCGCAAAAAAACCGACACCAAAAATATAAAACAACTTCAAAAGCTAATTACAAAGGAGTTTGAAAGTAATGAAACTAATGATAACGAAATAAAAGAAAAAGTAATAAAACTTGAAAAACGAGTGGATAAATTAGAGAATAAGAAGGTTGACGGAGGCAAGGAAGTTAAAAATTTACCATTTTTGCAACATAAACCTGACGAAACAGCCGCATTAATAAAAAAATTCAAGTACGATAATTCTTCAGGCTTCAAGGAATTAGTACATAAGCCTACTCAAAGCTCTTATACAATTAGGGATTATGAGAAAAATCTAGAAAATGCATCTGTTTCATTTTTTGAATTGAAAAATATTCCAATAGGATTATATAAATCAATCGAAGAGTTAATTAGCCTAATGCATAATGAAGGTTTAGATTGTGTAAAAAGAACAAATGAACATCCTTACCTTAATAGTAAATGTAAAATAATTGAAGAGTCTCAATTGGTAAAATATTCTAGTTTAATTAACAGAAAACAATATAAAACTGCAACTATTACCAATATAATTCAAAAATTTAAGCAGAATTATCGTTTTGATACAGAAGAATCGGAGGCAACTAATTTAAGAAAGCTTATAATTAAAAAACTTTCAGAGTGTTTTTTTGAAAACAATGGAAAAAAAATAGTATATCAAAATTACGAAGATATATCACATACGACTGTGCTGAATTTCAGCTTTTCTATTAATTTTGATAGTCTTGCTATATTTTTCACATGGGTACCTAATATTGAAAGATTTATAAAAGATATATTGGATGATATACTTAAACATGGAAATATAAAAGGGAAAAATAAATTTAAAAGTGGACAGAAAAATGTTTCATTTTGTATCGATAGAGTTAATGATGACTTAACAGGTTATACCAAAATCATATTTGAAATCCATGATTCAGAATCAATTGTAAAAAAAAATCCTACAGAGTTTTTCAAACAGATAAGAGAAAAAGGTAATAATTTGAAAAGTTTATGCGATTGGACAATAGAAGCAGATTTTGATAATCGAAGTTCTAATAGATTAAGGTTATTACCAGAACCTGAACTAAATAATATTGAATTGTTGCCTAATAAAGTTGGTGGGCTAAAACATATCTTAACATTCTACGAAGTATAAAATGAAGAAAATTCTCATAATTGATGATGCAATCGAAAGATTAAATATATTGAAGGAAAATTGCAATAGCGAATTAATAAGTTACTCTAATTCCGTTTACGATTACTTTATACCTACAGATTCCGGGAAAAAGGTTTCGTTAGCAAAACCAATCAATGAGTTTGACATAATTTTCATTCATAAAAGTATTAATGATACTAAATTACCGGAAACCATTTTCATTGCAATTAAGAATGAAATAGATAGTTCTACAAAGTTATTCTCGTTTTCGGGCGGTAGCAAAACTTCTATTTCTGATGGAACAATTGAAAGAGATGACTTATACTCTAATTTTACAAGCTTCGTCAAATTTTGCACCCTAAATAATGAATGGTTTATTCCTGCACTTTTTGACAGGAAAAATTTCGAAAAACTTTATATAAAGAAGAATTTGGAACAAATCCGAAAGCTGAAAACAATCGACGATGTTCCTGAATGTATCGCATACCTAAAGGTTATAAATATTTTAGGATTACAGCCTAATGCATACAGTAACTATAGCACTGTGTCAGCATTTGTAGAAAAAATGATTTATAAAATTGAGAACAATGGATAAAATTAAAGATGTTATTTTTATTACTTCAAGCACCAGTCCGATTGTTACGGTTAATGCTTTTTTTGAAGAAAACTGTATTATGAATGTAGAAGATTTCTACAGTCAGGCAAAGTTATTAGAAACTAATCATGCTATCGAGGAAGTTTATGACCTAATCTGCAAATCAATTTCTACAATAGTAAATTTGAAAGGCGTAGTAATCAATTATGATTTAGCCGGTTTTGATTGCTTTTCAATGGTACACCATATTCGACTTTCAAATTTAGATAATAATAGTTTGAATAACATTCCAATAATTCTCACTCACACTGAAGAATTAAAGGTCAATAAAGTTATGTTATCCAAAAATTACAATTATAGCTTATTTCATAATAGATTTATTGGTTTTGAAAAAATCATTAATCTTATTAACAATGAAATAGATGCCGATACCGGAAAGATTTATTTATACTATGCTCTGGGCAGATTGTCTGCAAATTTTGAATACCATGAATACATCAATAAAACTAAAATAATTGCAGAGGAAACGACTACTCGGCATCAAATTTCAAACGAATGGGGTGCCTTGCGGCTTCTCAGAAATGCCGGTTATACAGATACCGATATTGATTACCAATACCCTAACACATTATATTTTAAATACCTGAACAAAAAGTTTAAAACTAATGAAGTAACTTCCGAGTACAGAAACTCAATAATAACCGACAATTTATTAATCGATGACAAATTAAATTTTTCAAAACACCCATATTTGAAGCGAAAAAAAATACTATTGATTGATGATAATGCTGAAAAAGGTTGGAAAGATGTTCTAAGGCTGATTTTTAATTGTGAAATTACTACCATAACGGATTTAAGGAAAATTGAACCGGACTACCAAGATTACAACCAATTCGATATTATATTCCTTGATTTATACATGCCAAATCCAAGCAAGAAAGGTATAAAAGATTCCGATTATTCAATTAAAATTTTAAAAATATTAAAAATAGCAAATCCACAAATTCCAATTATTGTTTTTACCGCATCAAACAAATCATGGACTTTAGATGAAGTAACAAATTTGGGTGCTGATGGAATGTATGTTAAAGAATCGCCGGAATACGCCCACGATTCAGAATATACCGAAAAGAATTTTAAAAGCTTCTACAATACTGTAAATAAAACAATTGAAAAATATTTTATACTAAGACCTTATTGGGAAAATATTTTATTCATTTTGAAAAGCAATGCATTTAATTCGATAGAGGAAAAGCAAAACACTAAATTTAAAGACAGATTAAAGGAGAGGCTCGAAATGTTTTATGGCTTGTTAAAACGTGGATTTGAGCAAACCGAATTTAATAAAGTGAAATTTCATTTTTCTGATTATGAGTTGGCTTTTATGACATTATGGAGTGCATTAAACGAAATTATTGAGATGAATTTTGAGAAACTTGCTGCTAATCCAAATCCAAGATTAAATTTGCCACATGGAATTTCAAAACATCCTGATAAGGTTTCTATAATAGAACCATTATATAATACTGAAATATGGTTTATAAGAAACCAACCAAATGATATTTTATTTGAATCTATTTGGTCCATTTTAAGGGATAATAACGGAAACTTAATTGAGCATATAAGAGGTAGAATGTACAAGTTAAGTTGTTCAATTGTATCACATATTACTTATGATCAATATAGAAATAATGGTAGTTTCTTTAATTTAGTTGATTCGGATATCAACCCTAAGAAAAGTATTAAGATGCAAATAGCATTTTTAATTTTGAAACTCCGAAGCCATCAGATATTAAATTCGCAATTATATTTAGATAAACTAGTCAGTTTAACTGAAATAAGAAACCATCTGTATCTTACACATGGCGACAATATATCTTCTTCCTTTTACAACTACCTTGAAAAGGAAAAACGTGGTGATGAGAGTACCCAACCTTTGCATAACATTTGCCCGGATGGTGATATTAAAGAACTTTTCGAATTGGTTTCATTTTTATTAACCGGAAAAGACTTAACTTTAATTTTTTAACCTATGCACTTCCACTGCACAGCCCCCACATACCTTTGCAGTAAATAAAAAACTAACACAATGAAAAACTACTTCGAAAACATACAACTAACTGCTGACCAACAAAATGCATTGGCTGCTATCGAAAGTTTTTTAAGTAGTAAGCAATCGGTGTTTTTGTTGCATGGATATGCCGGAACAGGTAAAACCACCTTATTGGGCGGATTGTGCAAATATTTGACAGCATTAGGACAAAGCACGGTGCTTATGGCACCTACCGGACGTGCTGCTATGATTTTGTCGGCAAAAACCGGCATGTCTGCAAGTACCATTCATAAGCATATTTACAATTTCAACGAAATAGAATTGGTAAACGATGACGATTCATCGTTCCGGTATGCTTTTAAACATAAAGGAAATACCGAAAGCACAAACACGGTATATTTGGTCGATGAAGCTTCGATGGTTTCGAATGTGTTTAGCGACGATGAATTCTTCTATTTTGGGTCGGGCTTTTTGCTGAACGATTTGATGGAATTTGTTTTTGCCGAAAATACGAACCGAAAAATAGTATTCATAGGCGATAATGCTCAGTTACCGCCTATAGGTATGAACTACTCACCGGCGCTCACCGGCACTTATTTTACCGAAAAATTTGGTATCGAAACTCTGCAAGCCGAATTAAAACAAGTAGTTAGACAAGGCGAAGGTACCGGTGTTTTACAGGTTGCATCGGAAATTCGCAAAGGCTTGGTAAACAAAACACTCAATACGTTTAAAATACCTGCCAATTTAGCCGACTGCAAAACCATTCAGGCTGAAAACTTTATTGCCTTATACACAAATTCGGTTCAAACTTGCGGTGCCGACGAAGTAATGGTTGTAACTCATTCGAACAAACAAGCGCTTGAATATAATTTGCAAATTAGAACTGCTATTTATGGCGAACACAAACCCGAATTGCAGCAGGGCGACAAGCTAATTATTACCCGAAACAATTATAATCACGAAGTCGAAATTTTCAACGGAACTTTTGCCCGTGTAATTGGAGTGGGCACAATTGCCTATAAAACCAGTTGCAGGTTTAATGTTACAGGCGGCAAAAAAGTTGAGCGCGAATTGGTTTTCAGACAGGTTGTTATTGAACTGCCTACCAATAAGCAAGGAAAATATCGACTTACGTGTATGGTATTGGACAATTTCATTTTTTCGGGCGAAGGCAAACTGCACCCTTACGACCAACGAGCTTTGTTTATCGATTTTAAAGAGCGAATGCGTGCAAAAGGCATTAAGCCTAAATCGGCAGAGTTCAATCATGCCATTAAAGCCGACCAATATTTCAATGCGTTGCAGGTTAAATTGGGCTTTGCCGTTACTTGCCACAAAGCACAAGGCGGCGAATGGAATACGGTTTTTGCCGATTTTAATGTTTATTTCGGTCGCAGTACGCAAGGCTATTATCGTTGGGCTTATACGGCAGTAACTCGCGCAAACAAACAATTATACGCCATCAATTTGTTGGAGCATACAGCTTTGAGTGTTTTTTCTGTTTACCAAACAAAAAGAATTACGCCGGATGCGTTGCAATATTTTATACCCAAAGACCAAAATTTTGTTGAATACCGTTTGAACAGAATTACGGAATCGTGCCTAAATCAACAAATTGAAATGCAGGTAAGTAAGCCCAACTATCAGCTTCAATTTAACTTCAAAAAAGAAAATGATAGAGGTACTGTTAATTTGTACTACAAAGACAAGGGTTTTAGCATTACTGAATTCAAATTATTCAGTAACGAAGCGTTTAAAAAAGCTATTCAAGAAATGCTTTTGGAAACAAATATGCCCGAAACCGTACCTTTCGAACCTCGTTTCGAATTTCAGACCGA
>JAIFNC010000030.1 GCA_020047935.1 Bacteroidota bacterium | reverse complement strand
CTCGACTCGTTGTCGAATGTGGTTACGCCCGAAGATAATGTGCTGGTATTTTACGCAGGACACGGGTATTGGGACGAGAAAAAAGAATTGGGCTATTGGTTTCCTGCCGATGCTGCCAAAGCCAACACAGCTCGTTGGTTACGTAACAGCACGCTGCGCGATTATTTGTACGCTATAAAATCGAAACACACCCTGCTTATTGCCGATGCATGTTTTAGCGGCGGTATTTTTAAAACCCGTGCCGCATTTGGTGCCGATGCCGATTTGGCAGTACAAAAGCTGTACGAACTGCCCAGCCGTAAAGCCATGACCAGCGGAACACTTACCGAAGTACCCGACCAAAGTGTGTTTATGGATTATTTGGTTCGCCGATTAAGCGAGAACCAATTGAAATACTTGCCGTCGGAAAAACTGTTTTCCAGTTTCCGCGAGGCGGTGCTCAATAACAGCCCCGTAGTACCGCAATACGGCACCATACAAGGCACCGGCGACGAAGGTGGCGATTTTATTTTTATAAAAAAATAGAATTCCGACGTTTAATACCAATTTCTTTTAGAAATCAAAGTCGGTAACCGGTTTTTCCGACTTTGGTTTTTCGAAGAAAAACTAAACGTCGGGAAATTATATTCCCGGCGTTTAGTTTTATTCTTTTGAAAAAAATCAAAGCCTGCAACCTATTCAAAATGGCTTTGATATATGGTACAATTTTTCAATCATTCAAAATTCAATGCCGGTAGCACATAAGGAGCTAAAAATAATTATCGTATTGCCACATTTTTACATTTCTTGAAACTTGTTACTTTCTACATGGTACAATTCTTCCGTCAATTAAAAAAACGATTTAAATCCTATTACGCTGCGCACTTCTTTTAAGGTTTTTGAGGCACTTTCACGTGCTTTTTCGGCGCCCATTTTGGCTACCAAATATCGGTTGCCAGTTGCTTTTTCATATCGCCGTAACGGATTTCGCAATTGGCATATTTTTCTTTAAAAAACTGAATGGTATCGGGAGCTGAAACCAGTTCCATAAGGCTGAACAGGTTGGCAATAGGTTCGGCAGGTTCGCTGTTTGGTGCCGTAGGGCCGGCATCAGTTACGGCGCTCATAACTTTTTTGCGTAAGGTTTTTTCATCGTCAACCAAGTATAAACCATTGCCTTCCGATTTTCCCATTTTGCCGGTACCGTCCAAGCCCGGTACTTTATTAAATCGGCGGGCAAAATGCCGTGCCATTTCCAAATTTTGCTCTTGGTCTTTGCCAACCGGTACTTTATTTGCCTTGTGTATAATAATATCGGCAGCCATGAGTACCGGGTAGGTAAGCAAACCGGCGTTTACATTTTCGGGTTGTTTGCGTATTTTTTCTTTAAAGGTGGTGGTACGTTCCAATTCGCCCAAATAGGCATTCATGTTTAGTAACAGGTACAGTTCCGGAATTTCGGGTACATCGCTTTGTATGTAAATGGTAGCCACTTCGGGATCCATGCCGCAAGCCAAATATTCCGACAGTACTTTGCGTACATTGGCATGCAAATTTTCGGGTGTGGGGTGGGTAGTTAACGAATGATAATCGGCAATAAAAAAGAAGCATTTGTTCTCGTGCTGCATTTTTACAAAGTTGGTAACTGCGCCAAAGTAATTGCCTAAGTGCAAATTTCCGGTTGAACGAATTCCGCTTAAAACTGTTTCCATGGTATATTATTCTTGTCGTTTTTTTCTATTTTCTGCAAAAATATAAAATAAGCTTTAGTATTGAAGCATTTGCAAAGAAAAAGCTTGACAGAATTTAAATTTGCCCAAAAATAACTACTTTAACATGCTAATTTATACGCAAAAAACATGGATATTTATAAAATATATGTTGACCTTTTAAGTAAATACCAAGTAAGCAATTCCGTAATCGAACAAAGTTGGACGGAACTTTCAGCTGCTTATACCGCTTCAACCCGATATTACCACAACTTGCTGCACCTGAGCGAAATGTTGGCTGTTTCCGAGGCTATAAAACCTGAAATAAATAATTACGATGCCTTTTGTTTTGCCGTTTTTTTTCATGATATTATTTACCGAATACCATCAAAAACCAACGAGCCTGACAGTGCCGAATACGCACAAAAACTAATGACAAAGTTAAATATATCCGAACCGGTAATTGCCTTGTGTTGCCAACATATTACGGCGACACAATTTCATAAAAAACATGGCAACAACGATACCAATTTAATTTTAGATTGCGATTTGACGGTGTTGGCTTCGGAGCCGGTCAGGTACAAAGAATATACCCGACAAATTCGAAACGAATACCGTATTTACTCGGCTGTGGAATATAATTTGGGTAGAATAAAGGTATTAAATCATTTTTTAACTATGCCGACAATTTACAAAACCAATTGGTTTATAGCTAATTTCGAAAACAAAGCACGACAAAACGTGCATTATGAATTGAATGTTTTGAACGCTTAAGTGTTTATTTATTCGAAACCTGATAAAAATCTTGTTTAATAAATAAGAAATTAACTACTTTTAGCGCCTCAAACGGATATTTTTTTCCGTTGAATTTATTTATCACATTTTTGAAATTAAAATTTATGAAAAGAACAAGAACTGTTATTCCGGTAATTCTACTTTTACTGCTTAATTTTGTTGGTTTCGCACAAAAAATTGAATTCGAAGAGTACGATTTGGAAAACGGATTGCATGTAATTTTGCATCAAGACCATTCTACACCTATTGTTAATGTGTCGATTTTGTACCATGTAGGTTCAAAAAACGAACCTGCCAACAGAACCGGTTTTGCACACTTTTTCGAGCATTTAATGTTCGAAGGTTCGGCAAATATTCCGCGCGGCGAATATACCAAACATGTTGAACGCGCCGGTGGTGTTTTGAATGCTAATACCAGCCCCGACAGAACTTATTATTACGAAGTTATGCCTTCGCACCAATTAGAATTAGCATTGTACCTGGAATCGGAGCGCATGTTACATTTGCGTGTTGATTCGTTTGGAGTGAAAACGCAAAAAAACGTAGTTATTGAAGAGAAAAAACAAAGCTACGACAATCGTCCGTATGGTGGTTTGCTTTCTGAAACCATGAAACGTGCATTTACAACCCACCCGTACCATTGGACAACCATTGGCGACCCCGCACATATTATGGCTGCAACCGATGAAGATTTCTTGAAATTTTACAAAACCTATTATGTTCCTAATAATGCTACTTTAACCATTGTTGGCGATTTTAATCCGGTGCAGGCTAAAGAATGGGTGAAGAAATATTATGCCGAAATACCTAAAGGCACCCTGCCTATGTTGCGCCCCGATGTAAACATGGAACCTAAACAAACGGTAGAAGTTCGCGACACCGTTTATGACAACATTCAGTTGCCGGCTATTGTAATGGGTTATAAAATTCCGGCTGCCGGAACCCCGGATTTTTATGCTATGAGCATGCTAAACAAAATATTAAGCGACGGCAAAAGCTCGCGCTTGTATACCGAATTGGTCGATAAACAACAGAAAGCATTGCAAATTATGGCTGTCAGCATTCCGTATGTTCATCCGGGCTTGTCGTTAGTTTTTGGTTTACCTAATATGGGTGTAAAACTTGACGAATTCGAACCGCTAATTCAGGTTCAATTGGACCGCATGAAAAACGAATTGGTTTCGGATAGAGAGTTACAAAAAGCTAAAAACCAAGTTGAAAGCGATATGATAAATGGTATGTCGTCGCTAGCAAACCGTGCCGAAGAATTGGCTTCGAACTATACTTTCTTCAAAAACGCAAATTTAATTAATACCGAAATTGAAGAATACAATAAAGTTACTGCCGAAGATATTAAACGCGTAGCTAACATGTATATGCAAAAAGAAAATCGTGTGGTACTTTATTGGTTGGCTAAAAAATAGTCGAATTTATTCTTATTAAGCTTTTATTGCATTTATAAAACATTCAAATAAAATGAAAAAATTAGTTTTAAATATATTTCTATTATTTTGTATAGTAGGCGTTTCGGTGGCACAATTAGACCGCAGCAAACTTCCGGCTCCGGGTCCGGCTCCTAAAATTTCGATAGGAAATTACGAAACCTTTACCTTGCCTAACGGCTTGCAGGTATTTGTGGTTGAAGACCATAAGCTACCAATTGTAAATGTTCGTTTGAGCATTAATGTAGACCCTATTTTAGAGGGCGAAATGAAAGGCTATGTGGATTATGTTGGAGATTTAATGAGTGCAGGAACTGCAAAACGCACCAAGCAACAAATTGGCGAAGAAATGGATTTTGTTGGTGCCGATTTCAATATGTCGTCGGATGGCTTTTTTGGCAACAGTTTGAAAAAACATCTGGGAACACTGTTGGATATAGCTTCGGATGTGCTTCTTAACCCTGTTTTTCCTGAGTCGGAATTAGCATTGCTTAAAAAACGCAGTATTTCGGGTTTGGCATCGAGTAAAACCAGTGCCGGCTATATGGCGCAAAATGCATTGGCTAAAGTTATGTATGGCAGCAAACATCCGTACGGCGAAATAATGACCGAACAAAGTATCGAAAAAATCAGCTTGGATGCTTGTAAAAACTACTACAACACCTACATGAAACCGAATGTTTCGTACCTTATTTTTGTAGGCGATATTAATGTAAAAGAAGCCAAAAAATTGGCAAAACAATATTTTGGTGCTTGGGCTAAAGGTACCGTACCAACCCATACTTACGAAATGCCACAAGGACCAAAAGGCAACCAAGTATTTTATGTGGTAAAAGAAAATGCCCCGCAATCTACTGTAAACATTGGTTATCCGTTGGATTATAAACCCGGAAACCCCGATGCAATAAAAGCCGGATTGATGAATGAAGTATTGGGCGGCGGAATTTTTTCGGGTCGTTTAATGAATAACCTACGCGAAGCTAAAGGCTACACTTATGGCGCGCGTTCTAGCATTTCGGCCGATAAATTGACCGGAAGCTTTTTGGCAAGTGCCGAAGTTAAAGGAAATATTACCGACAGTGCTGTTATGGCATTTTTTGAAGAAATTGGACGTATGAAAAACGATAAAATTTCGAAAGAAGAGCTTGAACTATCTATAAATGCAAGCAGCGGTATGTTTGCCCTTAGGTTGCAAAGTGCAAATACCATTGCAAACTTTGCGCTTAATATTGCTCGTTATAAATTGCCGGCAGATTATTACCAAACCTATTTGGAAAACTTAGCCAAAGTAAGTATTGATGATGTATATGCCATGGCACAAAAATACATGAAACCGCAAGATGCATACATTGTAGTGGTTGGTCCGCGCGAAATGCTTGAAAAACTTAAAGCATTGGATGCCGACAAAGAGGTTACCGTTTTAGACAGCAACGGCGATTTGTTTGTTGAAGTTAAAGCCAAATCGGCAGGCGATGTAAATTGCAAACAAGTTATCGACAATTATATTAAAGCCATTGGTGGTACTGAAAACTTAAGTAAAGTTTCAAATTATGCCGCTAAAATGTCCATGAATATGCAAGGTATGAATATTGGCGTAAATTTGTTCAAAAAACAAACCAATAAACTGTTGCTTGAAATGAAAATGGGCGAAATGGTTTTAAGCAAACAATTGCTTAACGGCGATAAAGCTTCTATTGAAGCTCAAGGCAGAAAAATGGATGCCAATGCCGAACAATTAGCCAAAATGCAAAGCGAAGCGGTTATTTTCCCTGAACTTGGCTACCATACTGCCGATTATACCTTAAACTTATTGGGCGTTGAACCGGTAAACGGAAGCGATGCGTATAAAATTGAAGTTGTTATGAAAGGCGGACGTAAAGTTACCGAATTTTACGATGTTAAATCGGCACTTAAAGTAAAAGTTGTTGAAACTCAAAAAACTCCAATGGGCGATATGGAATCGGTTACTTTGCTGCAAGAATATAAAGCATTTAACAATATTATGCTGCCTACGATAAATATTACCCAAGTGGCAGGTCAGGAAATGAAAATGGTGCTTGAATCGTTAGATATGAACGCCGTTATTTCGGACGATATTTTCAAATTGTAATTTTTGAAATAACCCAAATTTTCAGCTTTTTATAATAGTTAAAACCTGCAAGTTGTTACAAACTTGCAGGTTTTTATTTTATAAATAAAACTGAACTTTTATGACGCAACCACCGAAGGTGAATATTCAACTTCCTTGGTACATCATACATTGTTCTTGGTACAATGCTTTCTTTCAAAATTTCATTTTAGCCATAATTTCGCTTAAAATATCAATCAGCGCTTCTTCTTTCAAATTATGCAGTAATTCTTTGGCTTTTCGTTTACTTTCTTCGTAATTATTGTTTTCGCTCAATTGGCTTAAAGCGCGAAATTGTCCCATAGTCAAGTAGTTTTCCAAGGCTTGTTTTACCGCATCAACACTCGAGTCGGTTTTGGTTTCCATTTTCACAATACCTAATTCAAGTTCTAAAATGGCTGCTTCCAAAATACTGCGTGCGGTTTTTTTTGCCGCTACCATAAAATCGGCATTGCCCGAAGTATCGCGTAGTGCCCAGCTGCTAAAGTCGTAGTTTATGGCTTGTATTTGCTTTATTTTATACGAAGTATCACCAAAAATACCTGCCAGCAAACTTTCCGTAAAAGTTTTCCATTGCGCCAAATCAAAATTTCGCTGCTCCAGCTTTTCCACTTGCAGCGTTAAAAGTGCTATTTGTTTTTCATTCATTTTTCTGAAATTTTGTTCGTATAAATATACAAAAATTTTGTTGTTTTACAGTTCGAAATTTCAATATAAAATTATGGAATTATTTTTACTCTTTATTGCCGGTTTTGCAGTTGGCGGCGTGGTGTTTTGGTTGGTTTCCGAAAAGCGCGCAAACCAACAATTTGCAGCCACGCTTGAGCAAAACAATCAAAAATTGAATACCGAACACGAATTGCGCATTCGAGCCGAAGCCGAACTGCAAGCCTTTAAGCAAGCCGGTTCGGAACTTGAAAAACGAGTTGCGGGCAGTTTCGAAAATGTTGCCGACCGCGCCGTGCGCAATAATCACGAATTACTGGTTACACTTGCCAAAGGTGCTTTTGAACAATATATGACCAAAGCCGAGGCCGGTTTTGCAAAACACGCCGGTGAATTGGGCAACTTATTGAATCCGCTGAAAGAAAAAATTGAAACCAACGACCTTTTGGTTAAGAATATTCAAACGGCTGCCGGCGAAACCTTTGGCAGTTTGAAGGAAAAACTCGATTCGCTTACCGAAGCGCAAAAAAGTTTAGAGAAAGAAACGTCGGCATTGGTAACAGCGCTTAAAGCGCCTAAAATTCGAGGCCGATGGGGCGAACTTGGGTTGAAACGCGTAGTCGAATTTTCGGGTTTAAATGCTTACACCGATTTTACCGAGCAAGCCTATGCTTTATCGGACAGCAACGCCTATAAACCCGATATGGTGGTACATTTGCCCGGCAATCGGCAAATAATTGTCGATTCGAAAGTGCCGCTGAACAGCTACCTCGATGCATTGGAAACACCCGACGAAAACTTACGAAATGCCTTGCTCGAACGCCATGCCACGGCGGTGCTTAATCATGCCAAGCAATTAGGCTCAAAGGCGTATTGGTCGGCTTTCGAAAAAAGTGTCGATTTTGTAATTCTTTATATTGAAGTGGAACCGGCATTTGGCGCGGCTTTGGTGGGCAACAAACAGCTTATTGAATTTGCCCTGCAACATCGCATTGTGTTTGCCACACCCACCACGTTAATAACTATGTTGCAAACCGTAGCCTATACTTGGAAACAACACAATGCTGCCGAAAATGCCGTACAAATTTGGAAACAAGCCAAAGAATTGTACGAGCGATTGGCTGTTTTTTCGGAACATTATTCAAAAATTGGTGCAACTATTTCGAACTTGGCAAAAACCTATAACCAGTCGGTAGGTTCGTGGGAAAGCCGCATAATGCCGGGTATAAGAAAGCTTACCGAGCTTGATGCCGATTCGCAAACCAAAGAACTGCTTACCCCGCCTGTGGTTGAAGTTGAACCGCGACAATTTACCGATTTAAACCCAATGTAATTATAATTTAAAAAACTTAACGCTGTCGTTCAGGCTTTTTGCGCGAGCTTCGAATTGTTGCGAGTAGTCGATAAGCTTGTGAGCAAAACCCGAATTTTGTTCTGCCAAAAAATTAAGTTGTTGCATGGTTTCGTTTATTCGGTTTATAGCCGAAAATTGTTCGTTGCTCAGTGCCGAAATTTCTTGTACCAATTGCACAGTTCGCTGAATGTCGGGGTTTAAGTTGGTCATTAAAGCACCGGTTTCGGTAGCAATTTGTTGTGCCGAAACCGAAGTTCCGCTTATGGTTATAGCCACCGCTTTTGTGCGTTCGGCAAGTTTGCGCACTTCTCCTGCCACCACCGAAAAGCTTTTTCCGAACTCGCCGGCTCTGCCTGCTTCAATTGAAGCATTTAATGCTAAAAGTTTAGTTGTATCGGCAATTTCGGTAATAGCAGCTATCTGGCTTACTATTTTAGCAATCGACTCTTTAGTGTTCATAGTCCACTGAATTCCGTTTTGTAATTCTTCGGCAGCCTTGCGCGAAATTTGGCTGGTACCGTCGGCATTTTTCGACGAAATTTCTATATTCCGAACCATTTCGCCAATGGATGTGCTTACTTCGTTGGCTGAGTTTTTCTGCTTTTCGGCAAAGGTTGCAAAATCGGTGGCGTTCATTTTTAGTGCCTTACCAAATTCGTCAATAGCTACCGAGCTTTGTATCAGGTTCGAAATTATAGCGCGTAACTGTTCCGACATATCGTTCAAACTTCGGGTAAGTTGCCCAATTTCGTCGTCCGAATCGGTTTCAATAGTTTCGGTTAAATCGCCTTTACTTATTTTTTTTGCAAAAGCAACTGCCTTATCAACTGTTCTGAAAAGTCGGTTGGTAATTAATATTGCAACCAACAATAAAACAAGCAATCCAATAATTGCGACAATAATGGTAATTTTCACTACCATTTTTGCTTCAACCACCACATCGTTCATACGTACTACAACGCCCAAACTCCAAGGTTTGTGCGAATTGCCCATAAAAACCGGAGTAATAAACATCAAAATATCTTCCTTGGTGTCGGTATGTGTGGTATATAATTTCCACTCTTTGCCTTCCTTAATAAGCTGCGTAACATTAAACAACGAATCTTCCAATGCATTTACTTGTGCAAAGGTTTGTCCTATAACCGTTGTATCGTCGTGGTAAATATACGCACCTTCGTTCGACATTAAAAAAGCATAACCGTTGGTAAAAGGTTTTATTTCGCCAATACTTTTTTTAAATTCGCTTAAATCGATATCAATACCAACCAATCCGGCAAATTCGTTCTTTTTAAGAATGGGGAAAGCTACCGTTGTTTCAAATGCATCGGCTTTCTCGTCGTAATAAGGTTCCATAAGGGTTTCGAGCTTTGTTTCCATTACTTTATGGTAACCTGTATAACGTTTAATTCCGCCCACATCAATAGAGTCGAAATGATTTACTACCTTTTGGTCTTGTTTAAAAAATGCAGTCGAAATTCGCCCGGGTTTATTGCCCCAAGTTGGATTTAAATATTGTATTTGCATGCTTACCCACGTACCTAAATATTTAGTATTGCTGTTTAAAGCACTTAAAAGTGTGCGGTTAAACATAAGTTGTCGTTCGGTGGTACCCAGTTTATCGAAATCGGAAATAGCTTGCGAAAGCCCCCGGACAAAACCAATATGTACATTAAGTTCCGAGGCGGTTTGGGTGGCATAAAGTCGAGCTTGCTCAATTACCATTCGCTCGGCATCTTGAATATTTTTCGATTGAAGTTTCGAAAGTATAAACCAAAATGAAACCACATATACAATTAAGGTTGCCAATACTATTCCGCCAATAAATTTTTGACGCAATTTTAATTTAAATTTCGATGTAATTTTTTTGCGCATAAAATATTTTGTTATACCAACTATTCAATTTTTCGCTTAGAAAGAATAAAAATACAAAAAAAAAATTACTAACTGGTGTTTCGACTAAAAAAATACGAATTTTTTTAACTACTGCAGTGTAATAATACGAGAACATATTGCATTAAATGTATGCATTTCAGTGCATTAAATTCATTAAATTAATCTTTTCGAATTAAAAATTTTCTTTATCAATCCGTTCCGTTTGCTTAATGTTTCTTTTTCGGTATGAAAGAAACTTTTTGCTTTTAAATGAAATACATTAATTTCGGGCGTTTATTTATTTTGCTGAATTAAAAACAAATGGAAGGTTGTTTTTGATGTAAACTTTTAAATTAGAAGAAATTGAGCTATGCTTGTTAAAACCTTTGCAAGTGCTGTGCACGGCATTAATGCTACAACAGTTACCATAGAAACCAGTGTTTCGAAAGGCGTAAATTTTATGATGGTTGGCTTGCCCGACAATGCGGTTAAAGAAAGCCAACAACGTATTGATGCCGCATTGCGTTACAATGGCTACAAATGGCCGGGCGGGCAAAAAATTATTATAAACATGGCTCCTGCCGATATTCGAAAAGAAGGCTCGGCATACGATTTACCGTTGGCGGTTGGTATTTTGGCTGCATCGCAGCAAATTTTGCAAAACGATATTGAGAAATACATGATAATGGGCGAATTGCTGCTCGACGGTACATTGCAGCCCATTCGCGGTGTGTTGCCTATTGCCGTGCAAGCAAGGCACGAAGGATTTAAAGGGTTTATTTTGCCCAAACAAAATGCTCGCGAAGCGGCAATTGTAAATAATTTGGAAGTGTATGGGGTCGAAAACATTAAACAAGTAATTGACTTTTTCAACGGAACCGGCACCTTGGAGCAAACCATTGTCGATACGCGTTCGGAGTTTTTTAATAATCTGGGCAAATCGGATGTCGATTTTGCCGATGTTAAAGGGCAGGAGAATGTGAAACGTGCCATGGAAATTGCTGCAGCCGGCGGACACAATATAATTATGGTAGGTCCGCCCGGTGCAGGTAAAACCATGTTGGCTAAACGAATACCAACTATTTTGCCTCCCTTAACCTTAATCGAAGCCTTAGAGTCGACCAAAATACACTCGGTGGCAGGCAAAGCAGGTCGCGAAACTTCACTTATGACCATTCGCCCTTATCGTTCGCCGCACCATACCATTTCGGATGTGGCATTGGTAGGTGGCGGCACGTATCCGCAACCCGGCGAAATATCGTTGGCACACAACGGCGTGCTGTTTCTGGACGAATTGCCTGAATTTAAACGCACAGTACTCGAAGTTATGCGTCAGCCGCTTGAAGACCGTGTAATAACTATTTCGCGAGCCAAATTTTCGGTCGAGTATCCTGCCGGTTTTATGCTGGTGGCCTCCATGAACCCTTGCCCATGCGGGTTTTACAATCACCCCGAAAAGGCATGTGTTTGCAGCCCTGGCGTGGTGCAAAAATATTTGAATAAAATTTCCGGACCGCTATTGGATAGAATTGATATACATATTGAAGTTGTACCCGTACCGTTTAAGGAATTGTCCGACTCGCGACTGTCGGAAACCAGCCAAGCCGTGCGCGAACGTGTAATGCGTGCACGAAATGTTCAGGCAGAACGATTTACCAAAAATGAAGGCATACATAGCAACGCACAAATGAGTTCCAAAATGTTGCGCAGTTATTGCAAGCTTTCCGATGCCGGCATAAGCTTACTTAAAAATGCCATGGAACGTCTCGGACTTTCGGCAAGGGCATACGACCGTATTCTGAAAGTTTCGCGAACTATTGCTGATTTGGAAGCCGCGCCCGATATACAAACCCACCACTTAGCCGAAGCTATTCAGTACCGTAGTTTGGATAGAGATAACTGGGCCGGGTAATTTCGCTGTTGCTTTGCTTAATTGAAGTATTTTAATAATTAACAGTTTTACTCGAAGCAACGGGGTGTTTTGTAAATAGCGTACCGGTGGCTGTTAGGCTGCCGGTACACTATATTATTTACACCTTCTTTTAGCAATCAGGTAATTATAATAGATTCAAATGATTACTTCTTCTTTCTTACCGGAGCTTTTTTGGAGTTGCTATCTTTTTTAGCTTTTACTTCTAAGTCTTTTTTTACCTTTGTCTCTATGTCGTTTCTCTTCTTTGCTTCTAAATCTTTTTTAGCCTTCAAATCCGATTGTTCGGTTTCTTTCTTTTTCGAATGCTCTTTTGATGCAGCACCTGAGAGCTTATTTAATTCCTTAATCAAACCTTTAATCTCAGTTTTCTGATTTGCTAATTTTTCTTTTTTAACGTCCAGACTACTTTTCAATTCGTCATAGGCTTTTAAATCACTCTTCGATTCATTTATTTTTGTGTCCAGTGTATTAGCCACAGTTTTTAATACTTCGTTGTCAAAATGGTTTTCTTTCGAAAGTTTTTCCAAGATTTTGTTGGCTTCTTTAAGCTTTTTTTTAAGCTTTTTCATATGCTATTTGTTTTTGATGTTTATTCTAAAAAAATCTATTTTCATTGCTAAATTAATTTCACTCACTAAATTTAACTAATTTATATACTGTTCTTTAATCTCAATCCAAAGCGACGAAAAGGCTTCTGAACCTTATAACTTTGGAGCATAAACCATAATTGGTTTCTGAAAAGTACCTATTTTTATGAACTTGTGTCAATAATTGCAGCAAGTTTAATATGCTGTACATGTTATTTTTTTTCAGTAAATCGACAATTCAAAAAAATGCAAAAACGATTTAATGTTTAAGCCGTTTTGGTTACAAAAAGCAACAATTTGCTGCACGCTTTAGCATTGTATTCTAAAAAGCGAACAAGCTATAAACTTGTTTTAAAACGCAAATATACAAATTTATTTGCCAAAACAAACCGAAAGTACTTAATTTTTGGCTTCATTTAGTTACTGAAAAGAGTTTATTGTGGGCGTTAGTACCTTTGGCAACCAAGTAAGGAAATTCATAGTAAATCGAACTTTAGGTATGCATCTATTAATTTTACTTCACTTGTTAATTTTATTAAGTGGTTGCATAATTGATTATTAGCATTATATTGGCAGTAAATTTTTATAAATTTTGTCCATTGTTTGTCCATATACCACAAAGGGTATTCATCGGAAAGATACGTATTTTTGTGTTTGATATATTCCTTAATCAAATCAAACCACTTTATTATGAGATTAACCATTTACACGCTTGTGTTTTTTATGCTTTCTACTTTTTCCGTAATTTCGCAGAAGACGCAAAACATGGCCAATCCTGTTTTTGCGAAAGATAATTATAGGATAGAAAATTTCCGGATTTCGCAGAGCAAACAGCTAAATGCCTTGATGCAAACAGTGCAGCAAGCTAACAAAGTAAACGCAACCGAACAAATAAACAAATCGGCAACCAAGGGCGCAAACAATGCAATAATTAGCAACCGCCATACCCATGAGTATGTAGCGCTGCTCGCACAAAAAATAAAATTCCGAAACCAACAAACTAATATTGTTGCAAAGAAGATGCAGGTTTCAGAATTGCAACCTAATTCATTGCGTGTAAATTCAAGCAACGAAAATAAGCTTTCGGCATACCGAACTTTTATAAACAATAATCGATTAAAATCATTGGCTACTGTTAGTCATCAGCTCGATTCGGTATTGGTACATTCAAAAGAATATCAGTCCGATACGCAAGAATTTATCGGTAGCGATTTTAGGGTTGAATATACTTACAATCAAGCGCATTTTAACAATTTATTGACTGTTAAGATAAAAAAATCCGACAACACCTTCGAAAACCATTTTAAGTATGAATACTCGTTGGATGATAATGGACACATAAATTCGGAGAGTTACTACGAATGGAGTGAAAACAAATGGCTTGGAGTTGAAAAACAGCAGGTACAATTTGATGCAAATGCATATCCGGTTGCAATAATTTGGTATGTATGGGATGCAGCAAATTCCATTTGGGTTGAAGATGAAAGGCTCGAGACTACCTATGACTCGGAATATAACCCGGTACTTGACATTAATAGTCTGTGGAACTTTACCGACTCGCGTTGGGTACCTTTGCATAAGGCTGAATATTCTTATACGAATGAATTAGGAATTACAAAGCAAGTTTTTTCAAATTACAATACCGAAACTCAGGAATGGGTTATATACCAATTCGCAGAAGATAAATACGATGCAACTATGCAAATTTTATCAAGAATTATGTATACCGAATCTTTTGGTTTTAAGAGTGAATTTGAATACGATATAAATTTGAATCTTACTGCTTCGCGAGATTATGATTTAGACATTGCAACCGGCACTTGGAATATGACCGCTGAGATTATATCGGTATATAATGCCTATAAAAAAATGCTTTCCTTTAAATCAAAATTTTATTGGGGAAATTATGAAACTCCGGCAAACGGCGAGATTAAAGAGTACGTTCCTTACAGAAAGGAAGAAATTACAAGAAACGACAGTGTGAGCTCGGTAGTAAGTTATTGGGATAGTGTAGAGAATAAATGGCTTGAAAGTAGCATGGGAATCTATCATATGAATAAAGATGGTAATATTATTCGATATACAGAGCTATTAAGGGATGCAGCAGCGTTAGCTTGGGTGAATACTTCAAAAAACGAATATTTATTGGATGATAAAGCGAATATTATTGAAGAGAGCAACAGTTATTGGATTACAAATACGATTGGGATGCTACAAAGCGCGAATGGAAAATGGTAAGGAAAGAAGAAACCAAATTGGATACTGCCGATAGAATTACCTACTACTTGTATTATGCATATGCTGACGATGGCAATTATGGCTATGCAAATGAAATGGAATACGACGAAAAAGGCAGAACGCTCTTGTATTTAAACCATGCGTGGGACACAGAGGCCAATGAGTGGAAATTGGTATATCATACAGAAGAAAGATATAACAGCGACAATCAGGAAACCATGCGTATAACCTTGTATTGGGACTATGATGGTGTAAATTACTTCTACAACGGTTTTAAATCCGAAAATTTCTATAACGATAAAAAGCATATGAATAACCAGGTGCTATCGAACTACGACAATACCACAAAAAAATGGGCAATGGTAGCCGAAGGAGTCTGGACTATTGATTACACCGTGCCAACTGACAATATTTATCTGCCGGTAGATTTGTTTGAGGGGTCGCGCAGTTACAAAATAGATGAGGTTTTGTATACAGGCAGAGACCCAAAAACTAAAGAAATGATAACCGTTGAAAGCTGGATGTTTTACTATACGAAACTAAATATTGTTTCGGTAGAAACCATGAACCAACCCAATGCTTTGCAAGTGTACCCTAATCCTTTCAAAAATGAACTTAGTATTAGTACTTTTGAAAAATGCACACAAATACAAATACTTACCATTGATGGCAGTATAGTTAAAACCGAGCATCCGCAAGACACTTCCGTAAAATATAATTTGGACGAATTGAAACCCGGTGTCTATTTTCTGGTTTGTACCTACCAAAATGGTAAACAACAAATTCAAAAGCTAATAAAGAACTAAGTTAGTTTTTTCCGATAACTTAATTTATTGCGTAATGCTGAAAACCCTATTAGACCTCATTATTTTATGAAAAGCGCCTAAGCAAGCACGGTAGGGCTTTATATATTTAAAAAGCAGCTATGTAGCTAATGAACATAGCTGCTTTTTTTTACAACGAAATTGTAAAAATTCTTCAATGCAAAACTATAGCCTCTGGCGGTATAAACCCAACTTTAATAAAGTATAGCTTACCGAATTAACTTAATTATCGCTTTGCTGAATTATCAAATTATTTACTCATTAAAATTCAAAATCGAATCATTCAAAATTGCGTTTCGTTTTTATTTACAATTATTTTACTTTTACAGCATCAAAAAATAATTAGGTAGAAAATGAAACTGTTGTTTTGGAAGTTTATTAAGTTTGGGGTAGTTGGCTTTTCGGGTGTATTCGTCGATTTTGCAATTACCTATTTATTGAAAGAAAAAGTAAAGATTAACAGATTTGTAGCCAATTCGGCAGGGTTTATTACTGCTGCCAGTTCAAATTATTATTTAAATCGTATTTGGACTTTCCATAGTCATAACCCTCAAATACTTACCGAATACAGCATGTTTATTGCAGTAGCGTTGGTTGGTTTAGTTATCAATAATTTCTTCTTGTACACATTCGAAAAGAAATTCAATTTCTATTTTTCTAAATTGCTTGCCATCGGAATAACTACCCTATGGAATTTTGCTGCAAATTACTTATTAACTTTCCATTAGGTGTATGAAAAAATCGCCGGTTAAATGGTATATCATAACTGTTTCGTTATTTTTTCTATTTATAAGTCCGGGTTTTTTAACCGACGGAATGTTTATGGACGGAATAATTTATGCGGTTATTTCGCGTAACTTTGCTTTAGGTACCGAATTATTTGGCTCATTAAGTTTTTCTGAAACCTTAGATAAATCGTTTTATGGACATCCGCCCTTGGTATTTGCCATTCAAGGAATATTCTTTAACCTAAGTACCGGATTGTACACTGAACGGATTTACTCTGTTTTTACATATTTAGTTTCGGGTATAGTAATATTGCTTATTTGGAAGAAAATTTCATTTTCAAAAAATTATGCTACTGCTTCTATTCCACTGTTTATATGGCTTTTGGCTCCCGGAACTTCGTGGGGAGCAATGAATAATGTGCTTGAAAACACAATGACAATTTTTGTGCTGTTGGCATTCTTTTTATTTGTGTTGGGTAAAAGCAATAATAAATGGTATTTTGTTGTTTTTGCCGGAATAGCTGCTTTTTTAGCTTTTATGTGCAAAGGTCCTACCGGACTTTTCGTATTTTCCATACCGTTTTGGTATTTTGTTGTTGAAAAAGAAGTAAAGTTTTTCGAGTTTATTAAGCAATCTATTTGGATGCTTTTGGGCTTTTTTGCCGGTTTTTTATTTTTGTATATATTTTATAACAAAGCGTTTGAGTTCATAATTATATATTTAGACCGACAATTACTCGGTAGCATGACATCGGCACAAACTGTTCCTTATCGTGCTTTTATTTTGAAACGCTTATTACAGGAAATTTCGGTTGTTTTGGTATTATCGGTAGTGTTTTTCGCTTTACGCAAAAAACTCAATATTTCGCAGTCTGAGTTTTTCGGACAGAAGAAAGCAGCACTTCTACTTATTTTTATCGGATTGTCTGGCGTATTGCCAATAATGGTAAGCCTTAAACAGAGTGCTTTTTATATACTCTCGGCAATGCCGTTTTTTATGCTTGGCTTTGCATTACTTACAGAAAGCAGTTGGCTAAAATTAGGCGAAAATGTTTCGAATAGCAAAGTTGCTCGAACTGCTTTTTCAGCATTGGCCGCTATTTTATTGGTGGCGGCTATAGTAGTAAACGGGTTGCAAGTGGGCAAATTTGGTCGCGATAAATTACCTTTGGAATCAATTAACGAAATTTGCACTATCGTTCCGCACCATTCGGTAGTGTCTATAAACGATTACGACAGAACGCAATGGTCGATGCATGCGTATTTTCAGCGAAAAGCATGTATCAGCTTAGATTTTAAGGAACAAAATCGGCATTTATATTTAGTTTCGTCTGCTGAAATTTCAGGTGCCGATACAGTATTGTATATTTTTGAGTGAAATATCATTTCTCAAAAAAAACAAAATAAAAACCACATATATGCCTAACGAACTGCATTATAAGAAATTGGAAAATATGTATTTGTCGGCAAAAATTAACGAAACGGCAAATTATCAGATACAAGTAAGCGAACGTAAATCGGAAATTACCGTTGAGGCAAACCCCGATATGTACCACGCTGCCGGTGCGGTATTTACTTACCACCACTTTTAGTACCAACATTCTGCGACCTATAAATAAAGGCGAATTAAGAGCAGTTGGCAAGTTGGTGTTTGCATCGAAACACTTGTTTATTGCCGAGGCGGTAGTATACGACAAAACCGGAACCGTATTGGCTTTTGGAACCGGAAACTTTGCCAAAAGCAAAATGCCATTGAGCGAACAAATTGGCTATTGGACCGATGTTCAGGATGAAAACCCGGCAGAAGAGGAAGGCGAAAAGGATTTCGACCCGCCTTACGACCCTAATGTAACCGGCAACAAACTATATGGCGACGATTTATAATTAACCAAAACGAGTATGCAAACCTATTTAAATTTATTACAACATATTTTAGACCAAGGAGTTTTAAAAGAAGACCGAACCGGAACCGGAACCAAAAGCGTTTTCGGGTACCAAATGCGATTTAATTTGGCAGATGGTTTTCCGCTGTTAACCACAAAAAAACTCCATTTAAAATCGATTATTCACGAGCTTTTGTGGTTTATAAGCGGAAACACCAATGTAAAATATTTGCAAGACAATGGCGTACGTATTTGGAACGAATGGGCCGATGAACAAGGCGAATTAGGCCCTGTTTACGGTTTTCAGTGGCGAAGCTGGCGCAAAACCAATGGCGAAACTGTTGACCAATTGAAACAAGTTATTGAAAGCATAAAACGCAACCCCGATTCGCGTCGACACATTGTAAGTGCTTGGAATGTAGGCGAAATTGATGATATGAAATTGCCGCCTTGTCATATTTTATTTCAGTTTTATGTGGCAGATGGTAAACTTTCGTGCCAGTTGTACCAACGAAGTGCCGATGTTTTTTTGGGCGTACCGTTTAACATAGCTTCATATGCGCTTTTGGTACTTATGATAGCTCAAGAAACCGGACTAAAACCGGGCGAGTTTATTCATACGTTGGGCGATGCGCATATTTATACCAATCATTTCGAACAAGTTAAAGAGCAACTGGCACGTA